>JAQUYJ010000009.1 GCA_028691905.1 Bacilli bacterium | reverse complement strand
CTTTTCTTTTTTAAAAGAAAAAAATCAGCCATTAAAGACGTTATATCAACTCCTTGATTATTTCGAGGTGATAATCAGTGCTTTGTTTTTTGTACAAATCGTTTTTTTCTTCATCTTTTTTCCTGTTGTGAACCAAACCTCAATGAATCCTACTTTTTTTGAAGGGGATCGTTTGGTTGTTGTTACCAACCCCAACGAACTGAATCGGGAAGATATTGTTGTTTTTCAAGTGGATCAATCCATTCAGATAGGTATCAGTACAAGCGAAGACAAAGAACTTTGGATAAAAAGAGTAATCGGTTTACCCGGAGAGCACATCGAATTTTTTAACGGAAATTTATATATTAATGGTGTACAGTACACAGAATCCTATTTATTGAATGAATACAACCAATTTTATTTTGGCAGTCATATAGATGATCAGGGAATGATTCATCATTATCATTGCTTAACTGCCAATTTTACGATTAATACCCTTTTAACTTCAATGGGGTTGAATGGTTCAACCATTCCAGAGGGCTATTACCTGCTTTTAGGTGATAACCGCGTCTATAGCAGGGACAGCAGGGAAATAGGGTTGGTTCATGCAAGCCAAATAGTAGGAAAAGTAACACACCAATTTATCAGTTTATGGGATTGGGAGAAAGTAGGAGAGTAAAATGATTCAATGGTATCCAGGACATATGGCAAAAGCCAGAGCAGAAATTCAAGAGAAAATCAAGTTGGTTGATGTTGTTTTTGAATTGCTGGATGCCCGTATTCCCTATTCCAGTCAAAATCCGGTTTTTCAAGATCTGATGCACCAAAAAAAAGTGATTACTATTCTCACCAAGCAGGATCTTGCCGATTCAACCATGACAAAAAAATGGCTTTCCTATTTGGGAAAGCAAAAAGAAGTAATTGCAATCGATGCGATAAGCAATTATCATATCAATGAAATGGTTCGCTTGGCAAAAAAAGTGATGGAACCAAAACGCTTGAAAGATCAGGAAAAAGGATTGAAGCCAAGACCGATTAGGGTAATGGTCCTCGGTATTCCCAATGTCGGAAAGTCAACACTGATAAATCGTCTGGTGCAAAAAAAAGTAACACAGGTCGGGAATAAACCGGGTATTACCAAAGCACAGCAATGGATTCGGATTCATCAGGATATGGAACTGCTCGATACTCCCGGTGTATTATGGCCTAAATTTGATGAAGAACGGATAGGATATCACCTTGCTCTGACTGGAGCTATCAAAGATGAAATTCTGCGAAAAGAAGATTTGGTCCAGTATTTGCTCGCATTCTGCCAGCAATATTATCCCGAAGCCTTTTTAACTTATTATCAGATAACCAATCAGGAACAGAATGCCCTGATTGATGCAATAGGAAAGAAAAAAGGCTATGATCGGTTGAAATCCGGTGATGAGGATAAAATTTATGATGCGATTATCCAGGATTTTCGGACACTTAAACTGGGTAGAATTACGCTTGACAGGTTACAAGATGAGTGATATATACGAATTGGAACGAAAACTTCATCAGGAAGGTTGGAACCATATTGTTGGAACCGATGAAGTTGGACGGGGACCAATGGCTGGACCATTGGTTGTTGCAGCAGTTATTCTTCCCAAGGATTGTATCATTGAAGGATTGGACGATTCCAAAAAGTTATCACAGAAAAAGCGCGAACAGCTTTATCCTGTCATTATGGAAAAAGCGATTGAAATTCAGATTGTTTTTATTGATGAAAAAGAAGTGGATCAAATCAATGTCTATCAGGCCAGCAAAAAAGGAATGATGCGGGCAATAGAACAGTTTGAAACAGCAATTGATTATGTTTTAACGGACGCCATGCCCCTTGTTCTGCCCTATCCATCGGAAAGCATCATTAAAGGAGATGGGAAGAGTGCAAGTATTGCTGCAGCTTCCATTGTTGCGAAAGTAACAAGAGATCGTTACATGATCATGCAGGATAAATTATTCCCCCAGTATGGTTTCAAGCAACATAAAGGCTATGTAACAAAACGGCATCTAATGGCTTTAAAGAAATATGGACCCTGTGAAATTCACCGTCTCAGTTTTGAACCCGTAAAAAATGCTCTTTTGGAACAACTGTCATTATTCTAAAATAGGTTATCATACCTATTTTTTAATACACATTTTATTTGACAGATGAAAAGTTTCATATTATAATAGGGTGCATTATCAGAAAAAATAAAACAAGGGAAAGAAGTGAAACAAATGGCTAAATATTTGGTTATTGTCGAGTCACCGGCCAAATCAAAGACAATAGAAAAGTATATCGGAGCAGATTATAAGGTCAGTTCCAGTAAAGGGCATATCCGTAATCTGAAGAATTCCGGATATAAACGTTTTGGAGTGGATATCGAAAATAACTTTCAGGCACAATACCGGATTTTGAAGGATAAGAAGGATGTTGTTGCGGAATTAACCAAAGAAGTGAAAAAAGCAGAAAAAATTTACCTTGCTACAGACCCGGACCGCGAAGGAGAAGCTATCAGTTGGCATCTTTTCGAGACACTGGATTTAGGAAAAAAAGAAGTAGAACGAATCGTTTTCCACGAAATTACAAAAACAGCTGTCCTTCATGCCTTGGAAAACGGCCGTAGTATTGATATGGATTTGGTAAAGTCACAGGAAGCGCGGTTGATTCTGGATAAAATAATAGGTTTTAGTCTATCGAGTTTATTACAAAAGAAAATCGGTTCCAAATCAGCAGGAAGAGTACAATAGGTTGCTTTAAAACTGATTGTCGATAAAGAAAAAGAAATAGAAGCTTTTACTCCCGAAGAATATTGGGAAATGTTTTATCGCTTTGATTATAAAAAACAAGAGATTAGTGCAAAGTTGGAACGATATAAAAATGAAAAAATAAAACTTTCTACGAAAGAGGATGTACTACATGTCGTCGATCAGTTAAAAGCGCATTATATCGTCTGTGATATTCAAAAAAAGACCCGTGAGCGGGCAGCAAAACCACCATTTATTACTTCCACCTTGCAGCAGGAAGCATCATCCAAGTATAATTATCACGCCAAAAGAACGATGATGATTGCGCAAAGGCTCTATGAAGGGGTGGAACTGGAAAATGAACGGGTTGGTTTGATTACGTATATGCGAACAGACAGTATGCGCCTTGCTGACGAATTTGTTCAGGCTGGAAAACAATATATCCTTAAAGAATATGGTGAGAAGTATTATAAAGGATATCAAAACAAAGGAAAACCAGCCAAGAATGTCCAAGATGCCCATGAAGCGATTCGCCCGTCAAACATTGCTTATACTCCCCAAAAAGTAAAACCCTATCTGACAGGTGAAGAATGGAAATTATATACATTAATCTATGACCGTGCTTTGAGTTCATTAATGAGCAATGCCGTCATCGAAGATGAAAAAGTCATTATTGACAACAACGACTACCAATTCGAAGCCAATGGTGAAAAGGTCATTTTTCCTGGATACAGTATTCTTTACGGAAAATATGAAAACAATAGCAGTCCGACTCTTCCCGATTTCACTGTTAATCAAGAGATTACAAATGGCAGAATAGATTACGAACAAAAATATACAAAAGCACCCCTGCGTTATTCGGAAGCAAGGTTGATCAGAAAATTGGAAGAATTGGGGATTGGTCGTCCCTCTACCTATTCAACAACACTGGAAACCCTAAAAATCCGTAATTATGCGAAATTGGAACAGAAAGTGTTTATTCCGACCAAGCAGGGCCGATTAACAACCGAAAAGCTGGATGAATTTTTTCCAGCCATCATCAATTACGATTATACAGCCAAGATGGAAGAAACATTGGATGATATTTCAGAAGGAAATAAAGTCAGTCACGAAGAATTGAAGACATTTTATGATTTTTTTGCACCAATGGTCGAACATGCTGAGTTAACAATGGAGAAGACATATCCTGTAATCCTGGATGAAGTCTGTCCGGAATGTGGGAAACCACTCGTGATACGAATAGGAAGATTTGGGGAATTCACTGCATGCAGTGGTTTTCCGACCTGTCGGTATATTAAAAAAGAGGAAAAAGCACCGCCTGTTTCAACCGGAATAACCTGTCCGGTATGCAAAACAGGCAATATTGTGGAACGGGAAAAGAAAAGAGGCCGTGGAAAAGGAACAAAGTTTTATGCCTGTGATCGTTACCCGACCTGTAAAACGACTTTTTCCAGTCTGGAAGAGATTACAAATAAGGAATAGAAAAAAGGTGGATACAGCGATCCACCTTTTTTTAAACATTATTTTTTTTCATAAACAAGCGATAAGCAGCAAACGATATGGCAATCATATATAGTCCTCCGATTAATAAATAAAGATAATAGGGAAGATTGGCACTGTGCTCCAGTCCCATTGTAATATTCAGGATTGCTTTGATCGACCAGAAATTTGGGAAAATCCCCAATATGTACTGTTTCCAATCCCGGAAAGCTTCCAGCAGCGTAAGAAGAGGAATCATAATAATAAACCCACTGCTCTTCATATACGCAAAACCTTCAATCTTATTTTTCGCAAGACTGCCAAAGGCAAGTGCTACAGACGGAACAAATAATGAATTGACCAGAACAAAACTAATAACATTTCCCCAAGTAAGAAGGTCCAGCATATAAATCGATTCGACTCCGTTATAATAAACATAATCATCACGGAAAAACAATTTCAGTCCGCCAATCAAGATAAAATTACCAAGAAAAGCGAGAATATAAGTATAAATGGATTTAAACAGAATATAACCGGACACGCGGATTGGAGATACTGCTATACTCAAAATGGTTTTTTCATCTTTGTTTTCAAGTAAAGAAAAGCCCAGCATTGCTCCGGCAACAAAGGACCCAACTGCAAACACTGTTGCAAGAGCAATCATTAAAATGATATTGGATGTATTATTGTTATTGACTTTATCGATAATTGCGGGAATCATCCAACCCAACATGGCAAGCATTATAAGTGGGTAAACCAATAAAAATAGATTTGTTGAATCTTTAAACAGCGTTTTCAGTTCATACTTCAACAAATGACGGTATTTTTTCATCTTAACCCTCCACCAAACAATTTTTAAATTTTTTATAAACGACAAATTGAAACAGGCAACCGGCAATTAACAAGAGGTACAAAGCTGCAACCAGCACGAATTCGATTGGTTCAGCTGTGAAACAGTTATTCAGTAAAATTTGCGATGCGTGGGTCGGCGAAAGCATTAAATACCATTTTGTCGATTCGGGTAAGATTTCCATTGAAAAAAGCAGGGACGGCATAAAACTAAGAAAAGCATAAACGGCATACAAACCAATCAAGCCACCAAAATCTTTACTGAATAAAGTCAGTAAATAACCCAATGCGACATGAGCAACCCCAATGATTGCGATATATAAAACCAGTAAGAGAATGGAAATACTGATTTGGTGAATAATCAAAGATGCACTGACAACGATTATCGCAGAAATGTAGGTAACCAACAGCGAAGAAAGTACTTTTGATATAAAAATCTCAAATAAACTTACCGGTGTGGTGAGAAGGGATTTCAAGGTTCCTTCCTGTTTCTCATAAAAATGGGAAGCACCCAATAAAATAATACTCATCATCGTAGCATCCATCATGATTAACATCGGTGCCAATTCCTGAGCGGTTTCTTTATTGGATAACCCAATGATTAGTACCCAGATTAATGATACAAGTGCGCCAATCGGTAAAATCTTATACTTATTTAATCGATTGATTTCACCTTTCATTAATTTAGCGAGATTCTTCATGATTATCTCCTGTGATTTTAATGAAAATTTCTTCAAGTGAGGTTTCACCGCTGTGAATGGTTTCAATCTGATATTGATTTAAAGTGGCTAGGAAATCGGGGTTTTTCCCCAGATCAGCCAAATCGAATATTTTTTTGGTAGTGGAACCATTGTTTAGATATTCAAGTGTTACTTCCTGTTTGCCATATTGTATTTTTAAATCCCTTGGGCTGCTGGCATTTGTCACCTGCCCTTTTTTCATGAAGATAACTTTATCACACAATTGTTCCACATCACCCATCAAATGGGTTGTAATAAAAATAGTCTTGCCCTGTTGTTTCAATTCCAAAATCATGTCTTTGATAATACGGGCATTTGTCGGATCCAATCCATTTGTCGGTTCATCCAAAAACAGAACTTTTGGATCATTAAGCAGAGCTCTCACAAAATTCAATCTGACTTTCATCCCTTTGGAGAATTGGGATACTTCCTGATTAATGGCATCTTCCAGATTGACTCTTTTCAACAGTGCAATATAATCAACTTTATTACGGTATAGACTGGAAAAATATTTCATATTTTCCAATGCAGTAAGCTTATTGAAATGAACGGGCATTTCAAATCCGACTCCGACATTTTCATAGAATGATTTATCGTATGAATTAAGATCTTTTCCATAATATAAAATAGTTCCTTCATAGTCAGATAACAGTTTAATCAGGATTTTTTGCGTGGTCGATTTTCCTGCTCCACTCGGTCCCAATAAACCAAAAATAGTGCCTTCTTCCACATTAAACGAGACGGATTGAATGGTTTGGGTTTTTGCTTTCGGGTAGGTAAAACATAAATTTTGAACTTCAAATACTTTTGTCATTTTTTCATTCCTTTCAACAATGTATTGATATATTTCATACTCTCTTCCTTTACTTGATACAGTTTTTCAACTGTCAAATCAGCTTTAATGTATTCGGACTGTAATCCGTTAAGTGCCATTTTAAGAAAATGAATAACCTCACTTTTACTGTAAGATGAATCAAATTCATTCATATCAATTTCTTGAAACAAGTTTTCAAGGGTTAAAAGAGTCAATTGTTCGTAATGGGAAAATATCTTATCCTTCACCGGGGGTGGTGGATTGGCAAAAGCTTCCATTAAAAGTGCACTTTCTTTGGGTCGGTCGTGGAAATAATGAATCTTCCAAAGGGATAAATAGACAATTTTATCAAAAACTGAATCTGCTTCATAACGGACTTTTCCCAAAGCTTCCACCAAATCAGTTAAAGCTTTTTCAAAAAGATGATAAAACAGATCCGCTTTGCTTGTGAAATAACTGTAGATTGCTCCTTTTGAAACACCGGCCAGTTGGTGGATCGTATTGGTGGAAGCCAGCTTGTATCCTTTATCAGCAAATTCCGTTAGAGCGGCATATAAAATTTTATCTTTTGTTGTTTGTTTCATATTTTCACCCTAAATGACCAGGTGGTCATTTATAGTATAAACAAAAACTCAGCAATAGTCAAGTGTTTTTAAAAAATATCTTTCCGAATAAAAGATTTTCCATTTTTATTCTTTTTATGGTATAATAAACTCAATGGAAAAGAGGAATATTAGTGGGATTATTTGATATTTTCAAAAGTAAAACAAAAAAAGAAGAAGCAAAAAAATATCGGATAGGCATGGAAAAAACGCGTAAAGGCGCATTTCATCACCTCGCAAAACTTTTTTCACATGCCCAGATAAATGCAGACTTGTTTGATGAATTGGAAGAAATATTTGTTATGGCAGATATTGGCGTAGAAACCGTCATTTCTTTTGTTGATGAGTTAAAAGCCGACGTCCGAATGAAAAATATTCAGGATGCAAAAGAACTGCAACCCCTCATTGTTGATAAAATGTTCGACATATATTTGAAAGGAGAAATATTACGCAATAATTTGGAAATGAATCCCAATGGATTAAGTGTATATTTGTTTGTCGGTGTCAATGGTGTTGGAAAAACCACCACTATTGCCAAGATTGCCCATAAACTGATTCAGGAAAAGAAAAAAGTTTTGATTGCTGCCGGTGATACATTTCGGGCAGGAGCAACCGAACAGTTAACAGTATGGGGAAACCGCTTGGGAGTGGATGTAATAAAAGGCCGGGAAAATACCGATCCATCCAGTGTTATATTTGATGCTATTCAGACTGCAAAAGCCCAAAAAGTGGATGTTTTGCTTTGTGATACCGCAGGAAGACTGCAGACAAAAGTCAATTTGATGAAAGAACTGGAGAAAATCAAACGGGTAATTGCTCGGGAAGTGGAAAACGGTCCCCAGGAAACCCTGCTTGTCATTGATGCAACAACCGGTCAAAATGGATTGAATCAGGCGAAGGCATTAGCTCAAGCAACCGATGTTTCCGGTATTGTCCTGACCAAACTGGATGGGACTGCCAAGGGGGGAATCGTTCTTGCCATTCGCGAAAAATACAATATTCCTATTAAGTTTGTTGGATTAGGGGAAAGACTGGAAGATTTGGAGTATTTTGATATCGAAAAATATGTATATGGATTATTCGCTGAAATAATCGATGAGGAGTAGAAAATGGATTTACTGGAAAAAAAGAATTTTTATAATAATTTATATGATTACTACAGAGAATTGCTTACCAAAAAACAACAGGCATATTTTGAAAACTATTATTTTGATGATTTGTCACTTGCTGAGATTGCTGAAAATTATCATGTTTCAAGAAGTGCTGTTTTTGATCAACTGCAGAAAGTGTACACTGCTTTAGAACATTACGAAGAGAAACTGGGACTATTAGACAAATATCATAAACGAAATGATCTGTTCGAAGAATATCTTGCATTGGAACAGCCTAAAATGAATGAATTGATTGAAAAATTGAAGAACCTGGAGTAAAAATATGCCTTTTGAAACGTTATCAGAACGATTACAAATGAGTCTGCGGCGGATTACAGGCCGGGGCAGATTAAATGAAAATGATATCGACGAAATGATGAAGGAAGTCCGTCTTTCTTTATTGGAAGCCGATGTAAATTATAAAGTTGTGAAAAGTTTTACGAGCGAAGTGAAATCGAAAGCACTGGGAGAAAAAATCATGCAGTCACTGACTCCCGGTGACCAAGTCGTAAAAATAGTTCATGATGAATTGAAAAAACTAATGGGCGATGAAGCAGCAGGTGTCAGCTATAAACTGTCCGGTATTTCAACATTTCTGTTGGTCGGATTACAGGGCGGAGGAAAAACGACACATTGTGGTAAATTGGCTCAGTATTTAAGAAAAACAGATAAGAAAAAACCACTTTTGATTGCTGCAGACATTTACCGTCCGGCAGCAATCGATCAACTCGTCAGTATCGGAAAACAACTGAATATCGATGTTTTTGAAATGGGTACAAAATATCCCGTCGTTGAGATTGTCAAAAAAGGATTGCTCTATGCGAAAGAAAAACAACATGATTTGGTTATCGTAGATACAGCAGGACGCCTTCATATTGATGAAAAGCTAATGAATGAATTGGCTGATATCGTTCAGGTGGCTAAACCGGATGAAATTCTTTTGACGATTGATGCAATGATGGGTCAGGATGCCATCAATGTCATTACCAGTTTCAATGAAAAACTGCCGATTACAGGTTGTATTCTGACCAAACTGGATGGCGATACAAGGGGCGGAGCAGCTTTGTCTGTTCGCTACCTAACAAATATTCCGATCAAATTTATTGGTGTTGGGGAAAAATTAGACCAGATTGAAGTGTTTCACCCCGAGCGGATGGCTGGAAGAATTCTCGGAATGGGGGATGTCGTCAGTTTAATCGAAAAAGCAACGGAAAACATCGATGAAGATGAAGCAATGAAGTTGATGGAACGAATGCAAAAGGGAATTTTCAATTACAACGATTTTCTAAAACAGATTAAATGGATTAAAAAGATGGGTTCATTAAAAGGTATTCTCGGATTAATTCCGGGATTGGGCCAGCAATTAAAGAAAATTGACATTGATGACAAGCAATTTTCCTATATAGAAGCAATTGTATTTTCAATGACAAAAGAAGAACGAAAAAATCCGGAATGGATAGCAAAAAGTCCATCGCGACGCGAACGGATCAGTAAAGGGTCAGGTCGGCCTTATCCGGAAGTCAATGCACTGACCAAACGCTTTGATGATATGAAAAAGCAAATGCAGGCCTTATCCGGAATAAATGAACAAAATTATAAAAACCAAATTCAAAAACCACTTACCCCGTCAAAACCAAAAAAAGGAAAAGGGAAAGGACGCGGGAATTTTCGTTTTTAGATAGGAGAAGAAATGAGTTATCAGGATTTCATTAAAAAAATGCAAAGCAGTCTGCATGATTTGCATACCATATTGGAAGAAAAAAATCAAATGGTTTCACAGTGGAATCAACAGTTTGCTATCGAATTAAGTGAAAATAAAGATTATGCTTTCGCTGTTTTAGCGTCGCTTGAAAATGATTTTCTTACTCACGAAGACCAAAAAAAGAAACAACTGTCCGATATTCAGCTTTTAATTGATACAATTCATCTCGAATTTCAAAAAACAGTGGAAGAATATCAAAAATCCCACCAGGTAGAAAAAGATAAAACGCGTTTATTAAAACTGAAAGAAGATAATCTTGCTGAATTTCGTCAGCAAAAGAAGAAGGAGATTCAGGATTTAACCCAAAAAATGAATGCATTCGACAAAGAATGTATTCAGTTAATAAAAGATAATAACCTTCATTTGGAAGAAGAAGATAAAGTAACAAAAACAAAACTCGCTGAATTGGATAAAAGATTAAAATTCGAAGTGAATCGGGTAAACGAAACATTACTTACCCCATTTGCCAATGATGCGGATAAACAGGAAGCCATAAAACAAGGCAATTACAACAAAGAAGAAGAAATTACCCTTCGCAACAATGGTATTGATGAAATAGCAAAAATAAAGCAAAAATACATGAATGAGATGAAAGAAATCGAACTTGCGTTTCACTTCTACCAAAGTAATGTCATTCGAAATAATGAAATTTTACGTGAAGAGTATAATTTGAAAATAGAACAGATCAAATTCAATCGTCAAAATGCAAACATCAGTCTGCAGGAAGCAAGTGATCGTTATGATTTTGATACCTACCAGCAGCTAAATCAATTTGAACTGGATTATAATCTGGAAGCCAATAAAATCAGGCTGTTCTATCAAGGAAAATTAAAAGAAGAGAATCAAAAAAGAATACAGTTAGTTATCGAAGAACAGGAAGGAAAGGGCAAAGATTTCTCCATGCTTTTTGATCAAGTACAGTTATTCGATCAAAAACAAATCGAATTATTGGAAAAGCAATTGGACAAAAACCACGTGCAATTTTTCCAATCCGTTCAGGACACCACCAAATATATGGAATCCATTGCCCAGAGTGTTAAGGAACTGGTAACTGCAATTGTTCTATCAGCCTGGAAAAGCATCGAAAACAATATGCAATCACTTCAAAACAACATGGTTTTCAATCTCTATTCTCTTTCCAAACTGGAGGGGTTTGATTATTCTGTTTATGCCAATGAGTTAGTAAAAATCATTCAGGAATTCACCGTTAGCGAACAAAATCAACTTCAGAAGTTTGATAAGCTGATTATGGACCACTTTAAAGATTACATCAGACAAATGAAAAATACACTGACAGATATTACTGAATTCTTTGCGGAACAAAAAAATCAGCAAAATCACTTGATCAATCAAATGAAAAAAATGAACAATCGCCTGTATCGCCAAGCAAATCAAGATGCTTCAGATAAATTTACCCATTTCTATAATGGAATTGAAACGCAAAAAAAGAATCAGGAAGAACAAACCACAAAAGAACATCAAAATTTGCTTCAGGACAATAAAAAAGCAAATGAACTTTTTGTAGAAAAAACACTTGCTCTGAAACAAAAAAAGGAACACTATCAACTGCGAAAACGCAATGATGATTATCGAAATGCAATAAGTTATCAAAGTTTGATTGATTCCATTAAAGAAAACATCAATCAGATAAAAAAGCGATACAAAGAAAATTTGAAATTGGGACAGAGTACCATTCAACAAAAATATAAAAATATATTAAAAGATATTGAATTAGAACGGAAAACTAAACGAAAAATTGGCCAAATTTAAAACCGTTTCCTGCGAAACGGTTTTAAAATAATTTCTTTAAACTGAGTTTGATTAATTCTTCAATCGTTGCATCTTCATTATCCAGAACAATTTGTTCAACGCGTTTTAATTCCTGATTGGTATAACCAAGAGACTTGAGCGCTTCTTTGACGCTGTTTAATTTAGGATGATTGATGTATTGACTCGGTGAATTCAATTTGCCCTGCAAATCGAGGATAATCTGGCCACTTGCCTTGGGTCCAATCCCTGGAAAACGCTGCAAATATTTCGCATCGGACGTTTGAATAGCATGTTCCAGCTGTTTGATATCACCGCTGGCGATAATAGCCAATGCTCCTTTTGGTCCGATTCCCTTTACAGATAAGAGTTTCAGAAATAAATCCCGTTCTTCCGGTGTCTTAAATCCATATAGATCAAATACATCTTCCCGAACATGCAAATAAGTATACACAATTACTTCTTTGTTCAGGGTAAAAGAGTAGGGATTGGGCGTTTTTATTTGATATCCGATTTGACTGTTGTCAAGAACAATATGATTACCGACTATTTGGGTGATTACCCCTTTTATATAACTATACATATTTGATACCTCAAGGATTATTATAGCATATACCCCTTGAAAAGTAAATTGAAAGGACAAATTCCAATGGAAAAAGAAGATTTGTTATTGAATGAGAATGAAAATAGTTTGCGACCTCAATCGCTTGCGGAATATATTGGGCAAGCTGATATAAAAGAATCCCTTCATGTTTTCATCCAAACAGCTAAAATGCGCAATGAATGTCTGGATCATGTTTTACTGTACGGTCCTCCGGGACTGGGTAAAACTACCCTTGCCAATATCATTGCCAATGAGATGGGAACAAAAATAAAGAGTATTACTGCACCTTCCATTACAAGAGTGGGGGATCTGGCAGCTATTTTATCCAGTCTGGATGGTGGGGAGGTCCTTTTCATTGATGAAATTCACCGCCTGCCGAAAATCGTGGAAGAAGTCCTTTATGCAGCGATGGAAGATTATGCAATTGATATTATGATTGGCAAAGACACTACCGCATCAGCGATTAGGATTGAATTACCTCCATTTACATTGGTAGGTGCAACTACCCGATGCGGTGATTTATCTGCTCCTCTCCGTGATCGATTTGGAATTGTCAATCAAATCAATTATTATCGGGTGGAAGAGTTAAAGAAAATAATTAACCGAACATCACAGGTTTTTCATTTTGCGATAAGTGACGAAGCTGCTCAGGAAATTGCACTTCGTTCCCGGGGAACTCCCCGTGTTGCAAACAGATTATTCCGTCGTGTCCGTGATTTTGCGCAGTTTGTTGATGATCAATGTACTCAAATTGAAATGGATATAACAAAGCATTCACTGGAAAAGCTGCATATTGATAAAGCAGGACTGAATACAACCGATCATCGATACTTATTGTCGATTATTGAAAAATTCAAGGGGGGACCGGTTGGTTTAAATGCAATTGCCTCATCAATCGGAGAAGAAATAACAACATTGGAAGATGTGTATGAACCCTATTTATTACAGGAAGGGTTTATTGTTCGTACTCCCCGTGGCCGGATGGCAACAGCAAAAGCTTATGAACACTTAGGATTGAAAGATGAACGTACTCGATTTTGATTATTATTTACCGGAGGAATTGATTGCTCAGACACCATTGCCCAATCGCAGTGATTCAAAAATGATGGTGTTGGATCGTAAAAAACAAACGATAACACATCGACATTTTTACGATATCATTGACTATCTGACAGAAGACGATGTCTTGGTTATCAACGATACAAAAGTGATGCCTTCCAGACTGTATGCGAAGAAAACAGAAACAGATGCTGATATGGAAGTGCTATTATTAAAGGATTTAGGCAGTGACTGTTTTGAATGCTTGATCAGACCGGCAAGGCGTGTTAAAATCGGAACCGTCCTTGATTTTCAAAATCGGATGCAGGGAACTGTTGTCCGGAAATTGGAAGACGGAATTTGCCATATTCAGTTTCGTTATCAGGGTATATTTTTAGAAATATTGGATCAGCTTGGAGAAATGCCCCTTCCTCCCTATATTCATGTAAAACTGCAGGATAAAGACCGGTATCAAACTATCTATGCCAACCAGCTTGGAAGTGCTGCAGCTCCAACAGCCGGACTTCATTTCACAGAAGAAATACTGAATAAAATTAAAAACAAAAAGATTACCATTATTCGAATTACACTTCATGTCGGATTGGGAACATTTCGACCAATCAGTGTTAATCGGATAGAAGACCATAAAATGCACGCTGAATATTATACCATCAGCGAAGAAGCCGCAAGGCAACTGAATCAGGCAAAAAAGATGAATAAAAGAATCATTGCTGTGGGTACGACCAGTGCCAGAACACTGGAAGCTGTTTACAGTAAATACAACACATTTAAAAGCACCTCAGAGAGTACAGCCATTTTTATTTATCCCGGTTATCAATTTCAGGCAATAGATGGATTAATTACAAATTTTCACCTTCCCAAATCCACTCTAATTATGCTGGTCAGTGCTTTCAGTAATCGTGATTTTATAATAAATGCTTATCAGACGGCAATTGAAAAACGTTATCGCTTTTTTTCTTTTGGCGATGCAATGTTTATTTATTAAAGGGAAAGTAAAAAACTAAAAAAGTGTTTTGTGTGGTATAATAGGCACATTAATGAGGAAATGTATGGTTATAAAATATCAATTAAAGAAGAAAAGCAGTGAATGCATAGCCAGGTTAGGGGAGATTACGACTCCTCACGGTAGTTTTGAAACGCCCGTTTTCATGGCTGTTGGCACGCAGTCTACCGTAAAAACATTGGTAAAAGAAGAATTGGAAGCCATTGGATCTTCAATTATTCTGGGCAATACCTACCATCTTTGGAACCAACCCGGTCATCAAATAATAGAGAAAGCAGGCGGACTCCATTCCTTTATGAATTGGGATCACTCCATTCTAACCGATTCCGGAGGATTTCAAGTCTTCAGTCTCGCTAAATTGCGCGATATTAAAGAAGAAGGAGTGACTTTTAAACATCATAAAAGTGGTGCCAGTTTGTTTTTGTCCCCTGAGTTATCCATGCAGATTCAAAACAGTTTGGGTTCAGACATTATGATGGCTTTTGACGAATGTCCTCCCTATCCCGCAAGTTATGAATATATGAAAGATTCTGTTGCAAGGACTGTCCGGTGGGCAAGAAGATGCTTGGATGCGCATCAGAAAAAAGATACGCAGGGTTTATTCGGCATCGTTCAGGGTGGAGAATATTTGGACTTGCGAGCAGATTGCGCGAAAGAGTTGGTAGATATGGATTTTGACGGTTACTCGATTGGCGGTTTGAGTGTTGGTGAGCCCAAGGAAATTCAAAACCGTGTTTTAGCGTATACAACACCGCTGTTACCGGAGGATAAACCACGCTATTTAATGGGAGTA
>JAQUYJ010000132.1 GCA_028691905.1 Bacilli bacterium | reverse complement strand
CTGCAGTTTTTGCTCTTCCGCGTAACTTTCTGCTTGTTTTATTAATTCTAAAATAGACATAGATTCACATCCTTCTAGTGCCCATTATACCATAAATTCATAAGAAAAGCCAGTAAATTTCATTAAACTAAACTGGCTTTTGTTTTAAATTTTTTATTCATACAATAAATAATCTTCACGAATCAAACCAAATGTTGCTGTGTCCTGCAGCAAAATTTGATATTGCTGTTCCAAAGTGTAGGTGTCATTGGTGATATAATTGGCACCGGTATTCAAATTGACCATATTGGTTGAACTGGTTGCATTGGTAATTTTAAAATCACTTGGATACATCGTTCTTGCCAGTTCAAACATCGTCCATCCTGTTTTGACTGCTTTGAATGTATAACGATTGGTTACATGAACCTGAACCCCATTGCAGACTTCACCGGTATATTTATTAAAAGTAGGGGTAAAGTAAGCGGGACGGAATATAACACCGGGTAAATTCATTTCATTGAGGGCAGCTGCATATGCTTCTGCATCCATGAAAGGTGCTCCAATCACTTCAAACGGAATCGTTGTTCCCCGCCCCTCACTGACATTGGTTCCTTCAAAAATACAGGTTCCGGGATAGACAACTGCTGTTTCATTGGTCGGAAAATTGGGAGATGGGACAACCCACGGCAGATCGGTATCATCGTAGTATAAATTCCGATCCCAACCATCCATTAAAATCGTAGTCAATTCACAGTTTATTCCATACTCTTCATTGAATAACATAGCCAGTTCAGCAATGGTCATGCCATGACGCTGGAGGATTGGATAATAGCCAATAAAGGAACGGTACGTTAAATTGAGAATATTTCCTTCGTATTCCGCTCCCCCAATTGGATTGGGTCGGTCAAATACGACAAATTCTTTATCATTTTCAGCACATGCTTCCATTGCATAGGCCATTGTGTAGATATAGGTATAAAAACGGGCACCTGCATCCTGGATATCTATACACAAAACATCCAGATTTTCCAGCATTTGGGGAGTTGGTGCTTTGGTCGACCCATAAAGACTGTAAACAGGAAGTCCTGTCTTTTCATCTGTATAGGAAGGGATATAGGCACCTGCCTGTAAATTGCCGCGGATTCCGTGCTCAGGAGCAAATAAGGCAACCAAATTTACCTTTTCAAACAAGACATCAATCGTAGATTCATAATCGGAATTAATACCGGTTGGATTGGTAATCAATCCTACTCTTTTTCCCGCAAAAAAATCCAGATAATCATCAATGAGGTCAATTCCCAGCTTCACATCGACATCACCGATAACGGGCGGTTCCACCGGGGGCTGGGTTGTTGTTTTTGCTTTTACTTCTACCTGTACTTCATCCCAAATGGTACTGTCTGCAATCAGACTGGCTGTAATCGTAACGGTACCGACCCGAAGACCGGTTACAACACCGTTTTGAACCATCGCAACCGTCGCATCACTGGTCTCCCAGCTTACATTATTTTTATTGGTAACAAGGGACACCTCATCACCGACATAGATGGTGAAATCACCGCGAATTATCAGTTCATCCACTGTTGCCGGACTGCTGCATCCTCCCAGAAAGATTCCAAATCCCAACAGCAAAAAGAAAAGTAAATGTAACGCTCTTTTTTTCATTTATTATCCACTCCATTCCCCATCTATTTTATCATTAAATACGATCATAGTAAAGTTAATTATAAACCCCTAACCTAAAACGAAACAAAAAAGCGATATATTATCAATCGCTTTTTTACACTTATTTTCCTTTCTTATATGCATAAATCGCAGAAAGAAGAATGGAATTAAATTTACTTTCACTGGAATCAGCCCGGCTGGTTAACACAATCGGAACCATTGCGCCAAGAACAATCCCCGCGGTTTTTGCTTTTCCAAGAAAAACACTTGTTTTGTAGAAGACATTTCCTGATTCAATATTTGGAAATACCATCAGATCACAGTGTCCGGCAACAGGACTGGTTATGCCCTTATGTCTGCTTGCTTCTTCCGAAACCAGATTGTCAATCGCAAACGGTCCGTCAACAATTCCCTTTCGAATCGCTCCCTCCTGACAAAGTGCTACAATTTCACTTGCATCAACAGTGGATTGCATTTTGGGGTTGACTTTTTCCACTGCGGAAACCAAACCGATCTTGGGTTGCTGATAACCAAAGCAATCCAGGAGATTCAACGCATTGTTAATCAGATGGATTCGTTCTTCAACAGTGGGGGCAATTAACATTGCGCCGTCCGAGAAAAACAAAACACGGTTTAAATCAGGAAAACTGGCCAAACCAACATGGGATAAAATAGGTTCCTGACGGATACCCTGTTCTTTATTGACAACTGCTTTCAACAGTATTTTGGTGTCAATTAAGCCCTTCATAATGATATCCGCTTTGCCTTCGCGAACCATTTTCATTGCAAGAGCAGCTGCTTCTTCCAATGAATCCGCATGAAGTATGGCGTAGCAGGCACTGTTTTGGTGCAGAAAACTTAACTTTTCTTTGATCAGGCTTTCCTTTCCAATCAGGGTAGCCTCAATGATACCTAATTCTACTGCATGGCAGACTGCTTCCAGGACAGGTTCATCATCAGCAGCTACAACAACCATGCGCTGAACGGGAATCTGTCTTGCCAGTTCAAGCAGATCATCGATTCGCCTCAACATGGAAAATGCTCCTTCACATAGGCTTTTCCTGCGGCAATTGCCTGCAGATTGATTTCAAGAAAATGATGCTTTCCCGCTCCCAGATAATAATCCAAAACAGCAGAAATCGTTTCTTCCCGGAATAATGGCTTTAAGCCTAAATAGGCCCCAAGCATAACCATATTGGCAACTTTTGGATTCCCCAAAGAAAGAGCAATATCCTGGATGGGAATCGGATAGACTAAAGGATGAGCAAGACTCACAGATGGAATCAACGAAGAATTATATAAAATAATACCATCTTTTTGTATTTTCTCTTTGAATTTATCAAGCGAAGGTTCGTTTAAGACAATTAAAGTATCCGCTTTTGAAAAAACCGGAGAGTTAATTTGTCCTTCTGAAACGATAACAGCACAATTTGCTGTTCCACCCCTTGTTTCCGGTCCATAGGAGGGAAACCATAAACTGTTTTTATTTTCTTTGTTTCCCGAGTAAGCAATCATCTGGCCGATCATCATGACACCCTGGCCACCGAATCCGGCAATTGTAATTCGTTCAGTTGGTTTCATTTGATACTCCCATCTTTAAAATTACCGAGTGGAAAATAAGGAATCATTTGTTCTTCTGCCCACTTCATTGCCTGAATGGGGGTTAATCCCCAATTGACAGGACAGGTGGAAA
>JAQUYJ010000131.1 GCA_028691905.1 Bacilli bacterium | reverse complement strand
TTTATCTTAACGTCTGCCTGTGAAATAGAAAGTGGATGACCTGCCGCGATACGTAGCTGTTCTTTTACTATGTCGACACCGGTTACCATCTCAGTTACGGTGTGTTCAACCTGGATTCGAGCGTTCATTTCGAAAAAATAATAATGGCCATTAGAATAGATAAACTCTACAGTTCCGGCGCCCTGATATCCTACACTTCGAGCAAATTCAACAGCCAGTTTACCCATCCTGGAGCGTTCCTCTGATGTGACAGCCGGTGAGGGTGATTCTTCAATTAGCTTATTGTGCATGCGCTGGATTGAACATTCCCGCTCGCCAAGATGCACTATATTTCCGTGGGAATCGGCTAGAATTTGCACTTCTATATGGCGTGGGTGGATCAGATATTTTTCTATATATACAGCGCTTTTGCCGAACGCTCTGGATGCAATAGACGAGCTCATTTCCAGTGCTTTTTCGAGATCTTCTTCATTTTCTACGACCTGCATACCGATTCCGCCACCACCATCTGCCGGCTTGATTATTATAGGATACCCGATATTTTTGATTTCATTCGCAACACATGCCAGATCCAGGCAATCGTTTATACCAGGTGTGGCTGGAATACCTGCATCGATTGCTACCTGGCGGGCGGAAGTTTTACTGCCTACCAATTCCAGTACCTGGCTGGAAGGCCCGATGAAAATAATTTCCGCTTCTTCGCAGGCTTTTGCAAACTCTGCGTTTTCTGCCAGAAATCCATATCCAGGATGGATCGCATCCGCACCGCAGGTTTTAGCAGTGTTGATAATGGCTGGTATATTCAAATAACTTTCCTTGGCAGAAGAAGGCCCGATAAAGAATGCCTCATCGGCATATTTGACGAAGAGCGAGTTTATATCTGCTTCAGAATAAATTGCTACGGTAGATATGTTGCTTTCACGCGCGGCACGCATTACTCTTATAGCAATTTCGCCACGATTTGCAACCAGAATTTTTTTAATCATTAAATACTCCTGTAACAAGACTGATCAGTAGCCCCGGTTTTTATATTGTGATAATTATACGATAAAAACAGTGCGTTGTGGTAAATGAATGATTGCGTATAAGATTTCAGACGGTTGTCATTTCTCTGGTTAAGAAATAGCTGATAGCAGTACGAATTAAAACGATAGCAGCCAGAATTGCTATCTCTTCCATTCCTGGATCAATTACTGTGTTTATTACGTCAGCCCCAATTAAAAACTCAAGACCTAACAAGATATGCTGGCCTACCACGATACGAGTTTCTTTGATAGCATTCAGGTACCCTTTCTTTCTTGATCTGCCGATTTCAAGCTTTAAAAATAGAAAGAGACCTTTGGCGGCGCCCAAAGTAATGATGGCTACGCCAATAATGCTAATTGCCCGGCTTAAATACTCTAGTATTATCATTAATAAGCAACTCTCTTTATCAGTACCTTTAAGTTGAATAGCAAGACTCAACTGCTGTTATTATACTTTATGAGCGGGTTGTGGGCCTGGTTTTGCTTTGCGAGGCGGCTATCCAGGCTCCGAAGGAACGCTTGCATTGGAAATCCATTCCAAATAATCTTGATTACCACCGATAATCGGGAGGGCTATTATTTCGGGTATGTCGTAACTGTGAGCTTCTTTAACCAGTCGAACAATATCGTTGATGCGCGATACACTAGTTTTCACTATAAGCATGCTTTCTTTGTTTTGTTCAATAACCTGGTTCCACCAGAAGAGGGAATTTATTTTAGGTATTATATTTACACATGAGGTCATTTTTTGTTCGAGCAGCATCCGTGCGATAAGTTGGGATTCTTCATCCTGGGATGTGGTGATAAAGATTACGGCAAAGCCGTCTTTCGTCATGTGGTACCACCTCCTTCAAGCAAGTTCTACCATCCGTTTAACTGCCAGGTATGCTTGTTTTCTGATATCTTCGTTAACCGTAACCCGCCCGCTCATGTTTTGTAAAGAGCCAAGTACGTTTTCCAGGCTGGTTAATTGCATGTCTTTACATGTTGCCTTCGCGCTGGCTGGTATAAAGGTTATAGCAGGGTTCTCCTTTTTAAGGCGATAAAGCATGCCGATGTCAGTGGCTACAATAATTACCCCGTTTTTCAAATCACGGCAATATTTTACCATGCCTCCCGTGCTGAGAACCTCGTCAGCAAGGTTAATTACTTCCATTGTGCACTCAGGATGGGCGATGACCTTTGCGCCTGGATATTTATTTTTTTGCTTGAGAATATGGGCAGAGGTAATCTCGGCATGTACCGGGCAGTATCCTTGCCATAGGTAGAAATTTTTACCAGTTTTGGATTCGACGTATTTACCCAAATTTTGGTCTGGCACAAATATAATATCATCAGCATCCAGACTGGAAACGATTTTAATGGCATTGGCTGATGTGCAGCAGATATCCGAAAGCGCTTTTACTGCAGCTGAAGAGTTGACATAAGTAACCACCGCATATCCAGGCAAGTTGGCTTTCAGGCGCTCAAGGGCTTCAGGGGTTACCATGTCGGCCATTGCACAGCCAGCATCTGGCGCAGGTAGTAACACCGTTTTTTGCGGTGCGAGTATGTAAGCTGTTTCTGCCATAAAATGTACGCCACAAAAAACTATGACTTCAGCCCGTGTTTCTGCTGCAAGACGACTTAGCTCTAATGAATCACCAACAAAATCGGCAACTTGATGAATTTCAGGAGACTGGTAATTGTGGACCAGGATAACTGCCTGTCGTTTTTCTTTAATGCTTTTGATTTTATCAATAAATTCCTGACTTGAACCAGTCAATCTGTAATCCTCCAGTCATGAGAGTACACCGTTACGACATTATCGTAGGAACGCCTTACCAAAGTTATCCCCAGATCTTTTGCCAGTGATATGCCTATATCAGTTGGCACAGCTTTAGTGAGAAGAACAGGATAGCCATGAGCTGCAACTTTTAACAGGATTTCCGAAGAAATCCTGCCAGATATTATAATCAGGTGATTTTGTGGCTCGATACCCCTGCGCAGACAGCTGCCCAAAACCTTGTCCAGCGCGTTATGCCGACCAATATCGTCTCGGCTGGCAATTATGTCTTCCGGAGTAGCAACAGCCGCTGAATGTATTCCACGGGTGTCAGAATAAACTTTCGAAGTATTCATAAATGAGCTCATAAGGCTTGTGATTTGTCTGGAAGAAACAGTAAAATTCGTATCAATATTTTTCAAAATTCTTTTCGGCGCAATTCCACTTTTACTGCCCCCGGTTGCAATTAATGGCCTTAAATATGGTGTAACTTCTAAGGTTATTGCAGTTTCAACTGATACAACAGCTTTTTCATTATCTATATTTATAGATGTTAT
>JAQUYJ010000130.1 GCA_028691905.1 Bacilli bacterium | reverse complement strand
GCATTGGGTTTTATCTTCCAATTTCATTATCTGTTACCGGAATTTACAGTACTGGAAAATGTTTTGATGCCATATCGTATATCAAAAAGGCCCATAACAGAAGAAGTAATGAACCGCGCAAATGAACTGCTTGATTTTGTTGGTTTAAGTAAGGTAAAAAACAATCTTGCTACGAATATCAGTGGTGGGCAACAGCAACGGGTTGCCATCGCTAGAAGTCTGATCAATCAACCTAAAATTATTCTGGCAGATGAACCAACCGGAAATCTGGACAGTGATACAACCGAACAGGTATATGATTTATTACGGGAAATCAACAAAAAATACAATACGACATTTATTATCATTACACATGATCGTCATATCGCTGAAAAAGCAGACCGTATTGTTGAAATAAAAGACGGTAGAATTAATCTTGATATTACAATGAATAAGGAAATGTATGCCTAAAGTCAAAGTGGCTTATGTTTGTGTTCACAATTCATGCCGCAGTCAAATCGCTGAAGCATTGACAAATCATTACTTTTCCAAAGACTTAAAAGCATACAGTGGAGGAACTCAGTTAAAAAGTGAAATCAATTCGGATGCTGTATTCATTTTAAAAGATAAATTTGCAATAGATATTGCAGGTAAACAGATCCCAAAATCAGTCTATACGCTGCCCCCAATCGATATTGTTATCACTATGGGCTGTGAAGTGGACTGCCCCTACCTTCCCTGCCAGTTTCGGGAAGACTGGGGTTTGGATGATCCGACTGGGAAGGGATTGCTGGCAATGGAAGAAACGGCAAATACAATCAAAGAAAAAATAGAAAAATTGGTTACGAGAATCAAAAAGAAAGAAATAATTATAAAATAAGTGAGGGAAACAAAATGTTAAAAACAATAGCTGTCGCACTGGTCATATTTTTTGCTATTGATATGGTATGGCTTGGCTTAATTGCGAAAAATTTATACAGTAAATATTTAGGATTCATTATGGCACCTAATGTGAAATGGCTTGCTGCAATCATCTTTTATCTGGTATTCATCGTCGGTTTAGCATTTTTTGTTATTGAACCGGCTCTTGCAAAACAATCTTTAAGTTATGCAATATTTGCAGGACTGTTTTTTGGTTTTGTAACATATGCCACTTATGATTTAACAAACCTGGCAACATTAAAAGATTGGCCACTTCTCATAACTATAATTGATTTGGTTTGGGGAAGTTTCCTTGGTGGAGCAGTTTCAACTTTGACCTATTTAATATTGAGGTGAAGAACATGCAATTAGAAATGATGAACGGAAATGAATTGTATTATGCTTTTATTTCCGGTGCCAAAAAAATTATTAATGAACGGCAGCATCTGAATCGAATTAATGTATTTCCTGTTCCAGATGGGGATACCGGAAACAATATGAGTTATATGATGCAGCGGATAATTAAGGATGCGAAGCCTTCAGAAAACATAAGTGAGACAATGGAGTCGATTGCAAATGCTGCTATAGCGGGTTCAAGAGGAAACTCGGGAATTATATTCGCGGAGTATTTAAATGGATTATATGAGCATATAAAGGGCAAAACAGTCGTTTATTTGGATGAGTTTCATCAGGCAATCAAAAATGGAATTAGGAAAGCCTATCAGGCTTTACTCAATCCTGTAGAAGGAACTATTCTTTCTGTTCTTCGTAAAGCATTCGATATCGAAGTAAATGGTGGAGATTTTACCGCTTACTTTAAAACCATATCAGAACGGGCTAAAGTAGCCCTGAAAGAAACAACTGAGGAACTGGAAGTATTAAAAAAGAATAAAGTTGTTGATGCCGGAGCAAGTGGGTTCACGTCCTTTTTGGAAGGGATTACCCATTATTTGGAAACAAAAGAAGCAACCGTATTTGAAGAAGAAGAAGCAATTGAAATGGAAGAAATAGTCCATGAAATGGCTGTTACAGAACGCTATTGCACAGAAGCTCTTTTAACCAATGTTCGTCTTGAACCCCATCAGGTAAGAGCACTGTTTCAAGATGATGGTTCTTCACTGATAGTATCAGGCCGAAAAGACAAAATGCGCCTCCATATTCATACGGATTATCCTGAAAAGGTATTTTATATACTTCGTCAATATGGAGATATAGTAGAACAAAAGGTAGACGACATGATTCGTCAGCAGCAGGCGATGGAAGACCATCATCCCCGAATTGCAGTTGTAACTGATACCATTGCTGATTTAACCATGGATATTGCCGATGAATATCATATTCATTTCCTACCGATTAATTTAATGGTTGATGGGGTATCCTATCTGGATAAAGTAACAATTACAACCAATACTTTTTATCGGATGATGAATGAAGTTAAGCAGTTTTCTTCTTCACAGCCAGACAGAATTGCCATTGAAAGATTGCTTGGATTCTTGGAAGAACATTATGATGATATTATTGTTGTAACTGTTGCATCCAAATTAAGCGGAACCTATAATGCAGTTGTTCAGTATGCGAAAGAACATAAAAAAATACACGTTATTGATTCCAAACAAAATTCAGGAGCACAGGGTTTAGTGGCTTTTGAGGTAGCTAAAATGATTCGTAATGGGAACAGTGTCGAACGTATTTTAAATGTTATACCTGATTTCATTAAGCGAACCAAAATTTATGTTTCAGTTAAAACATTGAAATATATGGTAAGAATGGGCAGACTCAAAAAAGTGACAGGGCTGATAGCAAAAATTATTAATCTAAAACCGGTTGTATCCTTGGGGAAAGAAGGAGAAGGAATCATTAAAAGTAAGGCCTTCAGTCTTCGCGGCAATGAAAAGCAAATATTGAAATTAGCTGCTCAGGCACCGGTCGAACAATATATTATGGTTCATGCCCGCGCCGAAGAACGAGCAAATAAATTGGCAAAACAAATAGAAAAAATTACAGGTAAAAAACCAATTTATACTACTGAAATTTCACCGATTGTTGCGATGAATGCAGGGATTGGAGCAATTGCCGTGGCTTTTACCTATGAAAAAGAGGTGGATTAAATGTATTTTATTGGTGTTATACTTTTAGTATTTGTTTATTTCTTTATTTTGTTTCTAATTGCACAAAAATTAAAAAACAATTCGATTGTTGATATTGGCTGGGGATTGGGATATGTTTTAATTTCCCTTTATACCATTATTTACTTTCTTATTAAAGGAGAATTGACTCTTTTGATAGGGATTGTTGGTGGCCTTGTTATTCTTTGGGGATTACGGTTATTCTTGTATATCGGTATTAGAAACTTTAAGAAACCAGAAGATTATCGTTATGTTGCTATGCGTAAGAAATGGGTAGGCAAGAATGAGAAAGTCCAGGCTTTTTTCAAAGTATTTATGGTTCAGGCCGGATTCATGCT
>JAQUYJ010000008.1 GCA_028691905.1 Bacilli bacterium | reverse complement strand
AAGGAAGAGTAGTTACTTTAGCGATATTATAAGTAGGATGAGCTGTTGTATACACAGGCATTTGGGCCATAAATGCATCTGATACAGAAGCAATTGGTTTAACACCTTTAATGAATTGTGGTAAACGAATCAAACCGACAAATGTGTCATCTGGTGCCCAGAAATTTTGACCCGCGTTCACAACTTTAACAAAGCTTTGAATCATATCCAGGAATGGCATCCATTTTGCATAATAAAGCGGATCAGTAATGAAGAATCCAGCTTCTGCATCAGGAGCATCCGGACGATTTCCATCATATAATTCATTTAAATATACATAATCAGCAGGATCTCCCGCTTTGCTTTGCCATGTTCCGTCAAATGGAGCAGTTGCAGTTTCAGGATTATCCATGAATAATGCAAGCGTATCAGTAGATTCTGTGAATGTATGGAAGTCTGTTAAGAATGCAGTAAACATATCAGCTTGTGTAGCAAATGCCAATCCTCCATCATAGTAGTTATAAGTAATAGCATATTCAATTTGAGTCCATTTTGCATATAATGTTGTTGGTTCGCTGATTGTATCTACAGCAAAATCAAATGCGTTGGTTAGAGTTGCTTCTTTGTACCAACCGGCAAATGTATAACCTTCTCTTGTTGGATCTTCCGGTTCAGTTGCCTTGAATCCACCAGGAACTTCTTCTGAAGCAACAGCAGTTCCGCCATTGGATTCATAAGTTAAAGTTTGTGGTTTGCTCATGGCAATTGCAGTTTCCAATTCTTCAACAGTAGCAAATGCAGGATCATAAGAAGAAACATTTGGCATATCGTCAGCAGTAGGAGCTACAGAGAAGTAGTTGGAATCGGCAACAATAGTTGTTGCTCCGGCATATCCTTGTACATAGTATGCAGTTGCAAGTGTAAAGTCAACGAACTTGTTGAATTTAACTGTAACAGCACCAAGATTTGGAACAGCTGTTGTTCCTAAACGAATTCCAAAGTAATGAGTAATGTTTTTGAATTCATTTTCAATAATATTAACTTCTAGGACAGTTTCGGGAACCAATACTTCGATTTGTAATCCACCACCGGCTGTTTCTCCGCCAGTAGCATCCAATACGTTATAGTAGAAATCAAAAGTAGTAGCAGAAATTCTTCTAATCCAAACACCGCGTTGTCCAACACGATTGAATTCATTGCTTTCAAACAGAACTTCTCCACCAAGACCGATACCATCAGAGTTGGTTTCATTTGTTCCTTCAATACGAATGGCATCAACATAAATTCTTGTTTCAGCAAGTCCTTCAAATACGTTTCCGACTACTGTAAGGTTAAGAATGTTTCCACCACGAATCCATCTTGGCATATCTGTAGAAGCACCAGCCAAGAATTGGTTGTTTTCGATAACGAAGTTTTCATTGTTGGCAGTACCGTCATTTTTGAAATATAAAAATCCTGTGTCTAATGAAGTAAGTGTTGTATCACTGACTACATTATTCTTAAATGTGAAGTTTTTAATTCCACCGGCAACATTCAATGCAACTTTACCGGCACCGGTGAATTGTAAACCATCAATTGTTAAACCATCAACATTGGCTGCAACATTAATTGCGCCAGAAACGATTGATCCGGTTACACCTTGAATGGTAACATTGTTTTTGTCTACTGTAGCAGCTGCATCATAAGTGCCTGCATCAACATAAACAGTTCCACCAGCTTCAACTGCAACTAATGCTTCTTGTAAAGTAGCGAATGCATTTTCACCACCAAAGAAATAAGCACCGGCTGCCTGACTGTAATAAGCAGTATCAGCAACAACATCTGCACTGACTGCTATTTCAGTATAATCATAAGTCCATTTTGCATATACAGTTGTACTTGCATTTACTGTTAGTACAGGATCGCCTGTAAACTCAGCATTTGCATACCAACCGCCAAAATTAGCACCTAATTTTCCAGGAACCGGAAGTGTAACTTCGGTTTCTCCTGGTATAACTAAATCAGCAGTAGAAGTAGCCTGATCGGCTGCATAAACGTTGAAAACAACATCGCCGATTTCAAATACTTCCTGAGAATTGATATCAAATCCACTGAATGTGATAATTTGACCAACTTGAAGTGCTCCAATAAAACTGTAACCAGCAGAGAAGGCTTCATGAGCATATAATGTATATTCGTAAGCGTCTAAATCAGGATTAACATTGGCACTGCCGGCTGCTTTTACAACCTGTACTTCAAAGAATCCATTTGCATTACGATTTAAGAATGCACGGTTTTGCCATACTGATGGGGCAATTTTACGATTTGCATCTTGTAAGAAAATGTGATTGTAATGGTTACTTCCGGTACCGGCAATATAATAATCTGCCGATGCTGGGTTGTATCCGGTTCTTAATGTTGCTGTTGCAACAGGTTCGCCGGTTGCGAATACATCAGTACCGGTGATTGGCCAGTATCCACCATCTAAATCCATTTCAATTGTAGCTTTTTCAGGATCAATTGTTACATCAAAATCACCTAAAACAGTATTTAATACTGCAGAAGTTGCAGTTACTTTTACAGCACCTTTTGCAACGGCTGTCAATACACCGGTAGCAGCATCAATAGTTGCCTTGGTTGTATCATTTACAGACCATGTTACTTCTTGACTGGCAAGAGCAGGAGCTACAACAGCACTATAAGTTCCGGTTTCACCAACTGCAACATTGGTTGGTCCGGATACTGTTACTTCTGTAGGATCAGGTAATGTAACAGTAATAGTTTTTGTACCTTTAATAGTTGTTTTTGCAAGTGAAGTAGCAGTAACAACAACAGTTCCACCCTTCAAACCAGTAAGAACACCGGCAGAAGTAATAGATGCAACAGTAGTGTCATCCACTTCCCACAAAACGCCTTGAACAGCATATTGTGGAGCAACAGTTGCTGTTAAAGTAATCGATTCATTAATCAATACTTCATTCGCACCAGTTACAGTAACTTCTGTTGGTTGCGGAACAACAACATCAATATCAACACTATCACTAATAGTGTCGTCTTCTGTAGAAGTAGCTGTAATTGTTACTTCTCCAGCACTAACGGCGGTAACTAACCCTGCAGCGCTAACTGTAGCGATAGCTTCATCGCTTGAAGTCCATGTTAATGTTTGAACAGCAGTAGCAGGTAATACAGCACCAGTTAATTGTAAGGTTGTGCCAAGTGCGACATTTCCTTCCCCGGTGATGCTGACCGATGTTGGATCCGGTCTGGTTACCGTTACAGTAATTTCAGCGCTGACATCTTTGCCAACAACAGTTAATGTAATTTTTGCAGTTCCAACGCCAACGGCATTGATAGTAGCCGATAATGTATTGCTGGCTGCAGTAACTGTGGCAACAGATGCGCTATCTGTTTCCCACTCCAACGTGAATCCTTCAGTTAGGGCAGGAGTTACAGTGGCTGATTGTCCAACTTGTAAAGCGATTGTCTTATCTTCGTCTGCAACCGTAAGTTCCAATTTCGGCTTACATGAAGTTAAGACAACTGCCGTGAGTAAAATTAATAAAAACGAAAAAAACCTTTTCATTTTATCACCAAAACCTATGCTGATATATTGGCTGTGCATAAGTTTTTCACTCCTTCTTCCTTTTGTTTTATTTTTTTGCCAATATATGTAAAAACGTTTACAATATATTTTATCATATTTTAATCAAATATGGAAGAGTTTTACGCAAATTTTATTGATTTACCATTATTTTTTTATTATATTTTTTGTTTTTTATAAACCAAACCATTAAAAAAAGCACTCACCGTTATCGGTAAGTGCCTATTTTTACTTATCTTGCAATTCTATTTCGATTTCGTCTTCTTCTTCATCTTCTTCGTCGTCATCGCTTTCCACAACAATTTCAGTTGTTACTGCAAGTTCGTCTTCGGAATCGAGTTCCACCAATCCCAATTCTTCTTCAATTTCGTCTTCTTCTTCGTCGGATTCTTCTTCATCGTCACTGATAAAATCATCAATGCTCTTATCCCCTTCCGCTACAAAGGCAAAATCATCTTTCAATTCATGCTTTAAGACATCTTCGTCATCAGCATATAAATCTTCCAGATAGTTTCCGTCTTTATCCAATAAGGTGGAAGGTTGTCGGTTTTTCAAATCCCACAGTTTATGTCCGTTTTTGTTTTCTCCACAGCAGACAAAATGACCGCTCAACATAAAATCCAGTTGAAACTGGGCTTTCATCTCTTCTGTTATGGCTGTAATTCCTTTAGCCTGAAAAACTTCCGTTGTCAATTCTTTTAATGGTTTTGGTCTTTTCTTGGTCTTCATAATGAGAAGTGCTATTTCTACTAACGATTCGTTTTGATATGGTTCCATGGTATACCTCCATCATGGGTATTGTACCCTATATTCAGCTTTTTATCAATATAATTATTTGCTGTTAACTAATTTTTGATAGGCTTGAAAATCAGTTCGGTCAACAGATAACGGACTAATCGAAATAAAATGATTGTGAATTGCATTTACATCACTTTCGATAAATTCATTATCCCGGTCAAAGTATGGTTTTCCTCTTTGAAAAACCAAATGTCCTTCCAGTTCAAACCGGGCTTCAAAATGGGTAGAACCCTGTCTGGTTATTTTAATGCCATTGGAAAACGGAGGAATGTTGACATTGTAGAAAGAGCATATATCAAATAATTTGTTATCAAAAATATAACTTAAAGCCCCTTCCAAATGGGTTTGGGCATCCATTTGCTTATTATATGCAGCAGAAATCGCAATTGCCTTCTTGTGACACAGTACCCCTTCGCTGGCAGCTCCCACTGTTCCGGAATACAATATGTCCTCTCCAACATTATACCCGTTGTTCATTCCGGAAAAGACAATATCATAATTTAATTTTAGATAATACTCAGCAAAACGCACACAGTCAGCCGGTGTTGACTCCAAAGCGTATGTATCGACTCCCGGTACAATATCCTCCATTTTTTGATAGGCCAAGCCTTTTCGGATATTCAGGGCATGACTTTTTGCACTTTGTTCATAGGCAGGAGCAACAACCGTTACTTCACCGAACTTTAACGCTTTTTCAACCAGTATCCGCAATCCGCTTGCATGGATTCCGTCATCATTTGTAACCAATATTTTCATTAGAAGACATCCTTGTGTTCCTGTTTGTATAATCGTAATGCTTCATCTGCATCTTTTACCATTTTTTTGATTTCTTTGCGGTTTTTCGCAACCGCTCCGCTGGCTTGGGCATGTCCTCCACCACTGTAGGCCTGCGCAATTTCCACAACCGTTGTGAACCGTGAACGCAGTCTGGCCCGGATAACCCCTTCAATATCAACAAACAAAATCCAAATTAGACTGCCTTTGATGCTGTCAAGGGTGTTTACCAAAGCAGAAGCTTCTTCGTTTGATACCTTAAAGCGTTTTTGAACGCGATCGCTTATGTAAATATAACTGACTCCGTTCTTGGTGGTTTTAAAATGATTCAAAACATAGCCCTGTAATTTCAGTGATTCTTTTTCTTTGATATGAAGATTGGCAAATATCTCATCTGTATCCAGGCCATAATCAAGCATTCTGCCCGCAAGTCTCAACGTTTCTCCGGTTACATTGTGATAGCGGAAACGACCGGTATCGGTAATCGTAGCAACATAGAGTGCCCGTGCCCCTTCTGCTGTCATCTTTAATTCCGGAAAGGTTAAAAAGAAATCCATAATAACGGTTGATGTGGACGGAAAATCTTCGCGGACATAATTGATGTTTCCGAATGGATCCGTTTCAATATGATGATCGATTTTGATTACTTCTTTTCCCAAATTGTATTCCGGAATACTGACCCTTTTGCTCGTTGAAGTATCTACAACAATAACCAATGCATTATCGTATTCATTTTTGTCAATTGTATCTTCCTGACCCAGAAATGTCAGATAGGCAACTTGGTCCGAACCGACACTGAATACTTTCTTGTCAGGAAAAGATGTCCTCAAGATATTTCTAAGTCCCAGTGAACTTCCCATACAGTCGCCGTCCGGACGATAATGACGGTGAATGATAATGGTATCATATGCTTTTATTTTTTCAAAAATTTCTTTTTTTATGATTTCATTTTGTTGATTCATTTGGTTTCCTCCATTATCAATTGGTCTAAATCTTTTAATATTTGGTCGATTTGCTCTTTGTTTTGCAGGGTTGCACCGCTTGCCAGGAGATGTCCTCCACCTCCGTATTTGCTTGCAATTTGATTGATATTGTACCGGTTGGAGCGCAGTTCCAGTACAAACTGTCTGTCGTCGTTTTCAACAAAAGTAGCCCAGATTGATATTCCATCAATTTCACTCATCACACTGATCAATCCCCGGGAAGCAAAAGAAAAACTCAAACGATTGCGGTTTCTTTCTTCCATATCAATTATTAGATAAGCAACATTGTGTTCGGTTAACTGAAAAGCACTTGTATACTTCGCCCGCAGTTTTACTTCGTTTAACGGTTCGGTATAGATTTGCTGATACACTTCTTCAATATCAAAAGGAAAGGAAGTCAGATAATGGGCCGCTTTGAATGTATTGGGTCCGACACCGGGATAACGAAACCTTCCGCTGTCCGCAACCAACCCAACAAAAAGCGCTCTGGCTCCTTTGGGGGTAAGTTTATATTCCTGTTCCATAATCAGTCTGGTAATCATGCTTGCACAGCTGATTTCGTCTGTGTCAATAATGTTGATATCGCCGTAATTTTCCTTATTGACGTGATGATCGATTTTGATTGTCTTATCTGCCAATTGATACCGGCTGTCACTGATCAGGCTGGTATCTCCACAGTCCAAAACAATAGCCAGTGCGTTTTGGTATGCTGTATCCCGGACCTCATCCATTTGTCCCAAAAAGGAAAGTCTGTCAACAGTATCCCCGGTTATCAAGACATTTTTATCGGGATAGGTTGCTTTTATTGCTTCTTTCAGACCTATTTGGCTGCCTATTGCATCGCCGTCGGGACGATAATGGCGGTGAATAATGATGGTCTTATATTGTTTTATCCATTCATGTACCTGTTTAAACATATTTTCTCCTTGCATAGATTTTTCATTATACCATGAAGATGGGATTTTGTAAAATAAAAAATCTCCTTTTTTATTATAACATATCTCGCTTATCTTTGAAAAGAAAAATACCCATTGTTATGGGCATTATCTTTCTAAATGACTGATATTGTTTTCTTTTTCAATTTTGATGATACTTTGCGTTATATCATCAAAAGTATCATCGTGACTGATGACAAACAGCTGCGAGAGTTCTCCGGCGATATCCTGAATGACACTTGCGATACGCGAACGTCGTTCATAATCAAGATTGATTGTCGGTTCATCCAAAAAGTATATATCAAGGCCTGACAACTGTCGAAGCATTGATAGGCGAATGGCAATAGCAACACTCATCTGTTCTCCGCCGGACAATTGGTCGATTTCTTTAATGTTGTTTTCTTTTCCATCATCAATCAATTGGACCAGATAGTCTTCCTTAATGACCAGGCGAACATTTTCCTTGGATATGCGTCGATAGATTCCGGTCGCTAAAGTGGAAATATATTCCCGGTAGCTTTGGGAGAGCTGCATGGGAAGATTGGTATATATTTTACGCATTTTCTCAAAGAAATCTCTTATCCTGCTGTAATGATTGGCTTCGTTTTGTTTTTGATTGAGCAGATTCTGTTTTGCTTCCATCTCTTCTATTTCTTTTTCAAGTGCTTTGTTTTGTTGCTTTTTTTCAAAAGCGGTTGTTTTCAGGGCACTGATTTTAGCTATCAGTTCCTGATAAACCTGTTTCAATTCCTCTAATTTTTCAAGGTTAAAACGATTCGTTAAATCGGTTAACAATTGCGCTGTCTGGTCCAACTTTTTTTCTTCGTTCTGTTTTTCCTGCAGCGTCTGATCCAGCATTTTCTTTGTTTTACTGTATTCCTTGGAACGTCCGATATTTTCCAGATACATTGTTTTTTCCTGCTCCAATTCAACAAGCTGTTTTTTTAGTTGATCAATTATCGCTTTCGTGTTTTTATCCTGCTCCAGTGTCTTTTGGATGTCACTTATTGCAGCAATTTCTGCGTCCTTTCTTTTTTGATCAAAATAAATTTTATTTTGGTTGTCTTCCTGTTGTTTTTTTGCTTTATGTATTTCGGTTTGCAGTTGTTTTAATTGGGTTTGGTGATTGGTAAGTTGGAAGACGCTTGTGTTCTTTTTGCTTTGGATATCCACGATTTCTGTTCTTGTCTCTTCGTGGATTGTCTGTTTTTGTGAATTTTCATTTAACTGCATTTCAATATATTCTTTTGCTTGGTTCAGTGGATCCTTCTTTTCATCCATCTGCAATTCATTTTCTTCAAACCAGCTGAGTATATCTTTTTGAAGATTCTGTTCTTTTTTTCTGCTTTCCAATACCAGGCTTTTTTTGTTGTCCAGCCGTTCCAGTTCAATTGCAACTTCTTTTTCATCCAGAACTTCTTTTTTAATCTGTTCCAGTTGAGTGGTTACTTCTTCCAACAGGGCATTGTAGGTGGCAACTCTTTTTTCAAAATAAAGATTCAGGGAGCCTTCTTTGATATTCTTGCATTTTTCCTTCAAAAAAGGGCAGGTTCCGTCCACAGTCAATTGCGAATTGGCAATAGCAGAATCTATTTCGATTTGATATTGGATTTTTTGCTTTTCAAGTTGATGAAGCTGTTGCTTTTTACTTTGATTTTCCTGTAATTCCTTATTTTTTTCTTCCTGAATCTGAACTATTTCCTCTATAGCTTCCGCAGGAAAATGATCAATGTGGAGGTTTCTTGTTTCAAAATCCCGAACTCGCTGCAGCATGGAAAGTAACTGTTCCTTTTCTTGATTCAGTTTTTCCTTATCTGATTGAAAATCATTGCTGGCCTGTTCTTCTTGTTCTTTGTAAGCGACTATGTTTCCTTCCAGTACGACAATTTCCTGATTCAATCTAGCCAACTCATCCTGTTTGTCCTGAATAATCTGAAGGGCTTGTTTCTTTAATTCTTCGTAATGATTTAAATTGGCATCATATACACGGATTGATGCTTCTTTTTGCTGCATTTCCTTTTCCAGCACTTGATACTGTTCCTGCTTTTCTTCATATGTAACCAAGTTACGCTGTGTCTCCTGATATTTCATGTACCCTTTTTTGCTTTGTTCGACTAAAGCCACAGCTTTTTCATCCAGTATAATGGTCTGTTTTAATTCGTTTTCTTTTTGAGTATAGTGATTAATTTTTTCTTTTGTCAGGGTTACTTCTGTTTGCTTTTGTTCCATGTCTTTTTGGATTTGTTCGAGTTCTTCTTTTGCGGTCTTGGTAGTATTGAATTGATTTTGGCTTTCCGTCAGGTGCCCTTCAATTTCCGATATTTCTTTTTCGAGTAAACCTTTAGCCTGCTTTTTATCATCCAAAAGAGAGATTTCTCCTGTTAGGTGGGCAATTTCTTTTTCAAGCGGCACTGTTCTTGTTTCCTTCACATAATCCAGCAGTTCCTTCGTTTTACCATTTAAATCCTTATAAATATGCAAATCGAAAAGCTTATCAAAGTTTTCTTTTCGTTTGGCTGGATTTTCTAAAAACGCATTGACAAACTGTCCCTGGGGGACGGCAATAATTTCTTCAAACATTTTGGAGAATTCTTTTGTTCTTGAAACTTTCAAAACATTTTTAATGAAATGGTACACTTCGCTTGTTCCGCTGTACAGTTCTTCCTGATTGGTACAGTCGATGATTTTAACTGTATTTGATTTTGGCCTAATCACGCGGATTATCTGATAATCCCGTTCATCATTTGCTTCAAATACAACTTCAATAATTCCTTTGCTTTGACCGTATCGAATCATCTGCGATAAATTGGCATAGCGGTTAAAATTGAATATTGCAATACCAATGCTTTCAATTAAAGTTGATTTTCCGCTGCCGTTTAATCCTAAAATACAGTTAATTCCTTCTTGAAAATCAAATGTCTCATTTACATAACTTTTTATATTTTCTAAATGAATGGATTTAATTTTCATCTTTGCTCTCCCGTTGATATAGATGGTCAATAATGGTATCGAAATCAGCGTCTTCTTTAAGCAGTTCGGTTGCATCCATCATTACTTTACCCCACTCTTCAATATCTGTCACATCCGGATAATAAAAACGAAGTTGATCTTCCATCAGTGTTTTTAATAATGCCTGCATATTGACTTCTTCATTCAGGCCTGTTTCATTTTTAATAATATTTATTTTATTTTCCACTTCAATGTGTAAGAGGTGATATTTTGTCTGGAGTGCATCCTCAATTGCTTTACTGTCAATTAAGTAAGCATTGTAACTGGTTTTTCCATACAGAATAATCGATGCCATGTTGCCTGCTTTAAAATTGTATTTCCTGTTTAAAACCGATTCTCCTGCTTCCATTGGACTGGAAAAATCACTCATATCCAGTTTTTCATAATGAACGACACGCGGTTTTGCTGCAATATACAAAACATCTTTTTTCTTTCCATCAATACTGATGTGATAAAATCCTTTTTCCTTTGCCTGGATATCCCGGATATGGATGTTTTCCATTGAACCTGGATTATAACAGAAATCTGCCACTTCATAACGGTTATGAATATGACCCAATGCAACATAATCCACTTTATCCTGCCAACGCAGGATATCCTTGCTCCTGATATCCCCCATTTCCTGACCCGACAGCCGATCAATTGCAGCATGCATCATCACAACAGTAAAATCATCCGATTTGGGAATCGCTTCATAAATATCATCCAAGTGTTTGCTGGTTGCTCCTCCCAAATATTCTACGCCAATAATTCGCAATCCTTCTGTTTGAAAAATACTGTTTGCTGTTGGCCGCCATTTCCCTTCTTCTATTTGACCACGAAGAAGTGTTATGTATCCCTGCTGATCAAGAAAAGTAAGCCAGGAATCTTCGTCGACATAAAAAGCCTTGTCATGGTTTCCTTCAATGACAAAAAAACGAACCTGATGTTCTTTTGCTCTTTTCAGTAATGAAACGGTATGCTGCAGTGTTCTTGCGTTGATTGCTTTTAGATGAAAGAAGTCTCCACTCACCAATATAAAAGGTACTCTATGGGAAATAGCATAATTAATAATATCCATTAATGCTTTGAAATAGTCCTGAAACCTCTCCTCAATATGATTGGGAAAATGACCCAAATGCAAATCTCCGCAATGTATAAATTCTATTTTCATCGTACTCCCCCTTGTTCTCTTTCTATTCTATCATATTTTTCGCTTTATTTCATCCATAAAAAAAAGAACTTTTTAAAAGTTCCTTTATTTCACATGTTTTTTAATAATCTCAAATAGAAATTGGGTAAGTCCCTTTTCCCTGCTGTCATAATATGCCGTAAACCGCTCATCTAGTGTGTACATCTCTGCCAGGTTAATATGAGCCTGAGGATCATATTTTCCCCAAAATGAGGAAATCCATTGCTGATGAAGCGTAACTGCTCTTTTTGCTTCCGGCGAATCGACATCCTTCTTCGCAAAAGCAATCAGTATCTTTTCTAAAAATTCTTTTTCAACTGCCTGAATTCCTGCATATTCTGCTTCACTCATTTCCAGCACTTTTTTGTTTGATTCTTCCACAGCTTTGTTTCCATACCTGTTTCTGATTTCCTGACCGTATTTCTTTTCATTGTCAGCAATCATTTTTTCCTTTAATCCAACAAACTTTTCCTGGTTACTCATTGTTATTTCTCCTTTCCGGTGGGCAATTGTTTTTTTAACCGTTTCCATTACCGTTTCAAGCTGATCCTTTTGTTCCTGCAATAAATCAAGATGCTGCATCAATGCACTTATCACATTGAATTTTGGATTGTTTATAATGCCATCAATTTGTTTTAAAGGCAGATTTAATTGTTTGTATAAACAAATCTGCTGTAACAAATCGATATCCCTTTCAGTATAATACCGCATTCTGCTGTGTTTGTTTCTTTTGGCCGGCAGCAGCTTTATCTGATCATAGTAACGCAGTGTTCTGGTCGATATATTGGCCAGTTTAGCCAATTCATGAATCGTTATTTCCATCTTTGCCCTTCCTTTCCTGTCTATTGTACTATTTGACGTAACGTCAATGTCAAGTGTTTTTTTAAAAAAAAGAGAATTTCTTCTCTTATTCTGTAATCCGATGATAATATACTGCCAACTTCTGGACGATAAAACCAATGATTATACTGGTGACAAGGGACAGTAAAACAAGCAATACCCCATAAATGATTATTTCTTCCTGCATATGGTAAATAAAAGCCGTTACCAGCAATTGGGTCACAATATGAGCAAATCCTCCGGCAACACTGATTCCCACTTCGGACAGTTTGGTCTTAGCCAGCTTAAATAAATAATACATTACGAGAAAACTGATTAAGGAAGCTGTTCCTCCTATTATGAAGGCAATCGGACCCCGATACAGCAGATTCGCCAGCAAAGACTTAATCAGAACCAGAACCAATCCTTCTTCAAAACGGAAATTCATTGCTACCAACAGTACGATTACGTTGGCCAGTCCGATTCTTGCCATCGGGATAAAGGAAAAAGCCGCTTCTGTAATCATCGAATCTACAATGGACAAGACAACAGAAAGCGAAGTGAATATCGATAACAAAACTATTTTTTTGGTATTCTTCATCATTTTTTCCTTTGGTTTTCTTTTATTATACTCTACTCTTTGTTTATTTTCAATAAAAAGAAAAATCAGCAATTGCAATTTTAACTGTTTTATTTTATAATATATTAGAGGTGAAATTTATGTGTATTTTTTGTAAAATAGCAAATCATGAAATTCCTGCCTACATTATTCATGAAGATGAAAACTTTATGGCTTTCCTGGACCTGTCCCAGGCAACTCTTGGCCATACCCTGGTCATTCCGAAAAAACATCAAGTCAACCTATTTGATATGGATGACCAAACCGGTTCAAGCATTTTACTGTTTGTCCGCGATTTGGCAAAACAAATAACAGAAGCGATGGGATCAGAAAGTGTTAATATTATTCATAATGCCGGTTCTTTGGCCGGTCAAAGTGTATTTCACTTTCATATCCACATTATCCCCCGTTATGAAAATGATCACTTTCACATTCCTCCATTGAAAAACGAGTTAACCCCTGATGAACTGTTGTCCATACAGAAAAAAATTAAAGAAAAACATTAGTCCGCTGACTAATGTTTTTTTTATAGGTATGGCAGTATAAAATGAAAAAACAGATACCAAACCATTTCAATTATAACAACACTGATAGCAAATGCCATACTGATGTTGAGTCGGTGATAATTTTTTTTATGGGTTTTCAAAATGATGGTATTGATTAAAACAATCAGTCCAAATCCAAACCCGATAAAAATCACGATGTCATTGATGGAAATAAGAGGAAACAGCAAACTTGCTACACTCAGCATAAATACCGCTTTACTCCACGAAGTCTGTATTCCTTCTGTTTTTTCCAGTTTCTTTCCGCAGCCGGTACAGTACTGGGCTGATTCTACATTATAGGTCTGACAATTAGGACAAATCATGATTATTCTCCGCTGCAATGATTCGCTTGTAGAAATCCACACCATAGAGTAAGCTCTTTTTCATTACGTGCTCACAGCCCTGCTTTGCATCGCTTATACTGTTGTAAGGATAATAGAGCGGGGAAAACCGAACAACACAGTCGCTGACTTTCGTAAAAAAACGCTGTTCCGATATTCTTGTAATAATATAGGGAGAAACATACAGGTTGGGGAAATTCTGTTCCACTATCCGGGCAACTCTTTTATATTCCGGCATATTAATCGAAGTAACTTTGGACGCTTCCTTTAGAAAAATCATTTCGTAATCCAAACTGTATTTTTTTACATGGGGAACCATGATGTTAACAATATCGGCAACACTGTCGTGGGTCGCCAGTTGAAAGGTAATGTCTGTATAAAAGCCGGACTCCGTTTCAACGATGCTCCTTTTTATCATATGTGTTTTCAATAGACGGGATAATTCCGTTTGGTCAGAATCGACTATTTTTTTAATAAAGGGACGGAACAGCCATATGTTGCTGAACAGGAAACGGTTGCTGAACGGCATATCCTTCGCAAATGTCGATAGAATTTCTGTTGCATTGCGGTCGATTTTGGATTCAAACAGGCAATCGCCATCCAGTTCTGCAACAAACTCTTCCATTCTTTGCTTTGCTTTTGGACTCTTTTTTGTTTTGTAACGGATTGTTACCTCCCCAGTTACTCCAATTCCCAACAGTGCGTAATGACTGCTTAAGCCCAGAAAAGTCGGGTCGATAATGCCAATTCCTTCTTCTATTACCAGATTAAAGAATTTTCCCTGTTTTAAAAACCGATTGACAATTTTTTCATTTCCGTCCAGTGTCGACTCATCATCGGAGGTTACGACAACCGTTACATCGATATCGGGCGTCATTCCCTTCGCAAAAGTCTCTTCCAGCGCTTGAAAAACACAAAACAGCAATGCTTTCCGATCGAAGGCTCCCTGTCCGAATACCTCCTGTTCGAGGATGCGGGCGTGAATATCGCCTTGTCTCGTGTCCATATGCGTTGCCAGAAGAATCTTTTTCGCATTTTTATTTTTTGATTCAAAGGTAAAAATGACATTTGCTCCAATTTTATCCTTCGTCATATACTGGTGAACCAAAGGGAAGAACAGCTTCATTTTTTCACGAAAATGATGATATGCTTCATCCGATTCATTGCTTGTTGTTTTTATCTGCAGCAATTCAAGTATTTTGTTTCCATAATCATTAGCTTTTTGCTCATCTGTGTTTTGCAGTTGCAGGATTCTTGTTTCCTTGTTTTTAAGCAAAAATGCTTTTAATGTACAACAGGTCATCAGTACGATAACGATGACTAAGACAATTCCCAAAAAGATAAATACCCAATCAAAAAAGGTTGTACTTAATATAACCATTGCTATTCCTCCTTTCTTTGTGCATATTATTTTATCACTTTAAAGTTTGTTTTGTCAATTGTTTTTTAAGTACTCGTAAAGCGTCTTAACCATTACTCCGCTTGCTCCATAAGCTTCCTGGTAGGAAGGGCTTGTGTGAAAGATGGTTCCGGCAATATCCAAATGAACCCATTTTGTTCCTTCTTCCACAAATTCTTCCAAAAAGGCTGCAGCTCCACTCGCTCCCATGTTTCGGCCTGTACTGTTTGTTAAATCAGCGACTTTGGAAGAGCGTACCTGCTTACGGATGTGATCAGTAATCGGGAGATGCCAGATATCTTCATTTGTTTTCTTGCCGGATGCAATTATTTTTTCAATCATTTCATCATTGTTCCCAAAGATCCCGGTAGTATAGTCACCAAGGGCCACAACAACTGCCCCGGTCAGGGTAGCCAGGTCGATAACCTTCTTGCATCCTTCCTTCTGGGCATAACACAATGCATCAGCCAGTGTCAATCTGCCTTCTGCATCGGTTGATACAATTTCAATGGTTTTTTTATTCATTGCTGTCAGAACATCATCCGGAAGAAGGGCTTTTCCGTCAATACGGTTGTCTGTTGCGCAGATAATGGCCTCAACATTTACTTTCACATCGTTTCTGGCCAATGCTTCCATAATCCCGATAACGGTCGCAGCTCCGCCCATATCGTCTTTCATATTGTTCATTGTTTGCTTCAAACTGTATCCGCCTGTATCAAACATGACACCTTTTCCGACCAAACCGACTTTTTCCGGTTTTTCACTGTTTTGAAAAGAAAGATGAATCAATTGCGGTTCAGCAGTGGAGCCTTGA
>JAQUYJ010000129.1 GCA_028691905.1 Bacilli bacterium | reverse complement strand
TACATCTTCTTTAAGTGCTTGGAAATATATTCCAAAAGGGGAATAACCTTTTGATACTCCATTCTTTTTGGTCCGATGACAGCAATAGCTCCCCGATCACCGGCGTCGTTATCATACGATATCGAAATCATCGTACAATCTTCCATTGCTTTAATTGTATTATCCTGACCGATTTTTACTGTAATACCCGTTCTGTTGACATCTATTCCCTGAATGATTTCCTGGTTTTCGATGGCATCCATCAATAAGCGGACTTTATCCACACTTTGAAATTCCGGTTGCCTTAGAATATTGGTCTGCCCCGAGAAAAAATACTTATCCTGAGCCATATTGGTAAATGCCTGAACAAGGATACCAACCAACTCATCATAAAATTCAACACGGCAGCGAATATCATCTTCACATAGTTTTTCTTTTAATACTTTGTCTATTTCCATAATTGGACAATCATAAAGTGCTTCATTTAACAGTTGGATGACTTTTTCCAGATCTTTCGCATTAATATCAGGTGGAATAATGATTTTTTTGCTTTCAACATAACCGTGATCTGTCACCATCAGTAATACAGCATATTGATTATTCAGAGTAACCATTTGCAACCGTTTAATTTTGGATCGATAAGCAGCTCCTCCCAAAACAATGGTTGCATAATTGGTTAAATCGGTTATAAGGGCCATCGATTCTTTGATTGCTTGCTCTTTACTGATAACATCCTGTTCGAATATATCATCAATCATCGGAAAAATATGTCCGTTTTCTTTTCTTTCGATTATATCCTGGACATAAACGCGATATCCGGCTTCCGAAGGAATCCGTCCACTTGAAGTATGTGTTTTGACAATATAACCAAGTTCTTCCAAGTAGGCCATATCATTACGAATGGTCGCCGAAGAAAAACCGAATTCAGGTAAACTCGCCAAGGATTTCGAACCAACGGGTTCCGTAGTTCGAACATGTTCTTCCACTATCCACTTCAACACTTTTTTCTGTCTTTGTGATAACATCATTTCCTCCTTAGCAATCTTTTTTTATAACTGCTAATATTATACAACATGAAATTAGCACTGTCAAGTCTTTTGTGCTAATTTTGGAATAAAAAGAAAAAAGACTTGCGTCTTTTACAATCGTAACTCTTTTATCTTTTTCTTTTCTTCCTCTTGAACCCGATAAGAATCAATTATTTTTGAAATGGTTTTGTTGTGGGTAAAACGGTCCAATCTACCGTCCAAAACGGAAAGAACATTTTGGGGGAAATCAATATAGCAAACAGAAAGTAACCAAGCTACTGCCATTTTTTCATAATAGTGCTCATATTTCGTTTCTACTGCTTTTTTAATGCAGAAATGAATATAATCCTTGTTAACGTAAAAAGCGATTAAAACGACAAAAGCAAGGCGAACAACAAATGGATTTGGATTTATAAACCATTTATCCAGTATAGAAATTCCTTTTTGCTGCTCTTTTTGAAATAATCCCAGATTTCCGGCAAGTGAGTCAACCAAAGCCCAGTTGTTTAAATAAGGAAAATAATTTTCCAGATACGGCAGCATTTCCTCCAATGAATCCAGTTTGCTGATCATTGCTCCCAGTAATAATTTTTCTTCATAGTAATAGGGCTGAATCGCAAGAAAGGAACGCCAATTGCCATTTTGAACTGTTTTACTGATTTTTTTCATCACCGGAGAGCCAATCCCAATCGCCGGATCGACATCAGGAATTATTTTACGTAGAAATTGCAAGTAGGGTAAATCCTGAATTGATAATAAATAATTACGGAAATCAGCAAAATCAGTTTCGGTCCACTTATTTTGATTCCAATTCATAAAAACACCTCATATACGGATTATCTTTTTTTTCTGTAAGCAGAGTCGTTACCTCATCATGTCCGGGATATAAATTGTATTCTTTCTTCAAATGATAAAAACGACGTAAACTTTCTTTGAGGATGGCACTGTTTCCGGTAAACAGATCACAACGCCCGACACTGTTTTGGAAGAGTGTATCACCGGTAAAAATACAATTCTGGATGACGATACTGATGGAACAGTTGCTGTGCCCCGGTGTTTCCATGATTTTAATTTTTTCCAAGCCAAAAGGGATGCTTAGTCCTTCATAAGCGGTGACATAACGACCGGATTCAAGTTTGATACTCGTCGGTTTCGCAATGAAAGATGAATAGTTCAGTGCCGGATTACCCAATTTTTCAATTGCCTGTTTATGAAGAAGGACCCGCATCGGAAAAAGAGCCAGATATTCAGATAAACAGGTGAAATGATCGTAATGGCCGTGGGTTATAACAATATAATCCCAGCTGTATTCTTCCCAATCTTTTTTAATCTGCTGATAGGATATACACGGATCGATAATAATCGCCCTTTTCTCGGAACCAACCACATACATGTTGGCCCCGAACCTGGAAAAATCAGTATATTTTTTGATAATCATTTTATTTCCTGGGTAACTTGATACATATTCCCGTAAATACCGGCATCATTTCCCAGCTTTGCCAATTCAAAAACAACATCACGGACACTGAAAAAAGCAAGTTGACGAAAACGGTCCGCCAACCGTTCGATCAAAAAATTCCCGGCATGACTGACACCCCCACCGATGACAAAAGCCTGGGGATTAATCGTATTGGCGATTTGACTTAATGCTGTAGAAAATTTTTCCACCATGTGGTCCACTACTTCGTTTGCCACATCATCACCCTGTTTCGCCAGATCAAATACATCCTTGCTTGTTATTACCCGTAAATCCTGCAATTTGGTCTGTCTGCCGACGCGAAGTTCGATTGCTGTTTTAACAATCCCCGTTGCACTGGCATATTGTTCGACACAGTCATATAAACCGCATGTACACTTTCTTTTGTTTCCTACTTCCACCCGTAAATGGCCGACTTCTCCACAGGAGCCGGTTGATCCTTCCACCAGTTTGCGGTTGATGATAATACCACCGCCTATTCCAGTACCGATCGTAATAAAAACAAAATCATTATAAGCCCGACCACCGCCGAAAACCATCTCGCCCAAAGTAGCAGCATTGGCATCATTTAATACTGTACAGACAATATTTGGATAGCGATTCAGTATAATCTGTTTAACATCCATCCGTTTCCAACGCAGGTTTTGAGCTCCCAATACAACCCCGTTTACAACCGGGCCCGGAATGCCAATCCCCAGTCCGATCATTTCATCATTAGAGCTCATTTGGTCAACAAGATTAAATATTTCATTCAAAATATAAACACCATTATCGGCACGATTTGTTGGAATTTTTCTTTTTTCCACTAATTTGCCGTCAATAAATTTTCCAACTTTGATATCAGTTCCACCGACATCAACTCCCATAATACACTTCATATTATCGCCTCTGTTTCTATATTAATCAAAATGGATAAGGGGAAGATCACTATACAGTCG
>JAQUYJ010000128.1 GCA_028691905.1 Bacilli bacterium | reverse complement strand
CAAAGCCCGTTCTTTTAAATCCAAATAGTATGGATCTTCCAAATACCGATATTCCACATCCATTATTTTTTTTGCCATGTGTTCGGTTATTTTCAGCCGAATGTCTTCATTTTGAACATCCAACAACCGTTTTGTTCCTTTTTGAATAAAATGAAACAGGAGATTTGCTCCGACAATTCCCCCACCTATCCATAACAAATAAGTTATTCTTTGGGTTCCTATCAGTTCTTCCAACAAATATTTGGGTAATACCACATTAATAATTGTCTGAATGCTGCCTAACAGTGATCCAAAAATCAATAAAAATATATAAGCGGGAGATATTTGGTAAATAATCTGAATGAGCGTTTTAATCTTAAGCCATTGTTTCATTTGGATTCTCCTGATAATATTTGCCCTGTACAACAAACATATGATAATATTCTTTCTGAAGTGCCATCAACTGTTCATGATTTCCGTATTCCAAAAGCGTTGCATCCTGAAATAAAGCAATTTTATCACAAAATTTAGTGCTTGCCAAGCGATGGGAAATATAGATGGCAGTTTTGTTTTCAACCAGTTCATTGAAATTCTGATAGATTTCAGCTTCTGCCAGAGCATCCAAGGCAGCAGTCGGTTCATCCAGAATAACTGCATTGCTCTTTTTATACAGAGCTCTTGCTATTGCCAATTTTTGATTCTCACCGCCGCTAAAGAGAGCTCCGTTTTCATCCACTACCTTTAGCATCATCGTATCCAATCCCTGGGGCATTTTTTTTACTTTTTCATCCAGCCCAACACTTTTTAAGCAGGCCCAGACCCGTTCATCATTGATATCATGCTGAAGGGTTATATTATCGCGAACCGTAAAAGCCAGAATATTAATATCCTGAAAGAGCGTTGCAAACATTTTGTGATACTCATCCAAACGGTACGATGTTGCATTCTGCCCATTAACCCATATTTCACCTTCTGTCGGTTCAAATAAACGCGTAATCAACTTTACAATAGTTGTTTTGCCGGCACCATTAATACCAACAATAGCTAATTTTTCTTTTTTGGAAATCGTTAGATTTAAATTACGAATGATCCACTTCTCTGTTCCCGGATAACGGAAACTGACATTTCTGAATTCAATTTCCAAAGCATCTTCTTCAATCCGATTGATTCCCTGGTTGGGAATATTGAATTCTTCATTCATAAACAAATTATAATCATGAATATATTGACCTTCACCCAGAATAATCGATACATTTTCTGCAGTGGTTTTCAGTAAGGTGGACAAAGCTACGCTTGCCAATAAATACATCGAGAAATCAGCTATTGACAACCCGTTCAGTACTTTGGTTATTAAAATGTAGTATAAAACAGCATCACTTATCAAAACAAAAATCAGTTCGATCAGAGCCAAACGAAATTCTTTGTTTTTTACTTTTTTAAAAACACCAACATAGGAAGCAATTTCCAGTTGATAATTTTTTCGAATCTTCTCTTCGTATTGATAAAGACGAATATCTTTCCCGAAACTAAAATCATGTGTCATCTCTGAGTAGTAACGAATCTTTCTACTCGCCTGGGCAAATTGCTCTTTTAACCGATATCTGAACTTCTTTACCAAGACAGAAAAAGTAAAACCAATTCCCACACTGGCAACCAAGCCAAGTAATACCCATCCACTTAATCTGCTTAATAAAACAATATAGAATAAAATGGTAAAAAGTGGAGCAAGCAAGCGAAACATCTGGTTTAAAACTTCTTCAAGTCCTTGATTGCTGGAACCGATACTTTGAAATGCTCCCTCATGTTTATTTAAAAATTGAGGATCTTCCATATAGTGATAATCCAATTGATTTGCTTTATGGAATATATTTGTTAAATATTCAATTCGAACTAAGGTAAGGCGTGGTCGGCAAGTGCTGCTTGTATAGGATTCCAAAAAACCAAAAAAAGCAGTTGCAACGACAAAAGCCCCTATTATCTTCAACAAGTAATCTACACTTGGAGCAGGCAGCATCAATTCACCGATGATAAGTTTGGGAATAAAGATAGCAAACAATGGGTAAATACTGGCAACGATTGTATAAATGATAAAATAAAAAAAGATTTTTTTATCAAAATGCCATGTTGTTTTAATTAAACCAAGAAGCGTTTTTGTTATTGGGTATTTTTTTATCATAATGAGAAACTCCTTTTCCAATCATCTATTAATTGATTCATCTCTTTTTTATTTAAACGAAAATAAATATTCTTTTTATTCTGTTCATTAAGAACTACTTCGACCAACCCTTCTCCAGTGAGAATTTCCATATGGTGGGACAGGGTTGCTGTTGTTAGATTAATTAATTTAGCTAATTCCTGAGCATAATATTCTTCGTTTTTTAATAATTGTAGAATCTTAAAACGGGATGGATTAGCAATGACTTTTAAGCGGTTTAATACTGTTTGATCAATTACAATATACTGCTTTTTCAATTCAACCAGTAAATAAAACAAATAACCAATGTGGACGTATTGAAGGTCGTCCTGCATGATGACACTTAACCGGTTAAACTGAAACAAACTGACATAAATGTCACAGTTATCCTGGATCAATTGCTTTGAATGAAGAGTCTGGTTGATTTTTTCTATTATTTGTGGATTGGATTGAATTTGAGTAACACTTTTTTCGTATTCGTTTTGGACAAGATAATAATATTTTTTTAAAATTTTTGCTCCCTCATCCAGAAAGGAAATAAATTCATTCCATTTCCAATCATCCAAAACAAAAAGATGGATGAAAGATAACTTTTCTCTGTCATTCATTTCATGTTTTTCAAGCGCTAAAAAAATATCAGAAAGATTCCATTCCTTTTCTTCATCCAATTCGAATATAATATTTGTAAAGTACAACTGTTTTATTTCAAAAAAAGAGCGTTTTATCTGATGCATATAAAAACGATAAAAACTGTTAATCAGTGTATCTTTCGTAAAGGATAAAGGATTAAAAAAATCTTTTATATCCTCCTGAATAATCGGTATTTCTTGTTCTATTTTTGCTTTATATGCAGTAAATGAATGAAATAATTGATTCAATTCTTCTTTTTTCATTCCATAGTTTGAAAAATTTTGAATAATCTCATGTTCTTCTTCCTGGTTGCATTGGGCATAATAGGAAATCACTTCCAATCTAAAATCAAGGGGGATAAAATTTATCGATTTCATTTAATTCACCTCAACTCATTATATCACATAAATAGATGGCTGTCAATTTTTTATTAGATATATATCTAACTTTATTTTTATTACCTTTTTATTTCTATTTTAGATTTGTTATGATATAATAGGCATATTATAAAAGGAGCAAAAATATGGACACAAACATCATTACTCTCCAACATTTAACGAAACGATATGGCAGTACCGTAGCTTTGTATGATTTAAATATTGACATCGTTCGCGGTAAAATAGTGGGTTTGTTGGGACCCAACGGTTGTGGAAAAACAACTTTAATCAAAC
>JAQUYJ010000127.1 GCA_028691905.1 Bacilli bacterium | reverse complement strand
GTTTCCCCGAAGATCCGCTGGATAAAAAGGCCTTCCTTGCTTATGAAGAAAAAATGAAAGCGGAAAATCATTTGGATTTTGAAGATTTACTGTTGAAGGTCCGGGAATTGTTCGCCCGTTTTCCGGCGATTCTCGAACGCTATCAGCGCCGTTTTCAGTATATCCTGGTCGATGAATTTCAGGATACCGATTTAATTCAATATCAGATCATTCAGTTGCTGGCTAAAAATCACCGTAACCTATTTGTTGTGGGGGATGATGACCAGTCAATATACAGCTTTCGGGGAACCAATTATGAAAACATGAAACTGTTTAAAAAAGAGTTTCCGGAAATGAAAATGATTATTTTAAATCAAAACTACCGTTCCACGCAAACGATTCTTGATGGCTGCAATAGTCTGATATCCCATAATAAAGACCGGCAGGCCAAGGAACTGTTTTCCGATATCGTGGGAACCCCCCAGGACGTTATCGTTCACCAGGCAAGGGATGGTAATGATGAAGTTGATTATGTCATTGACCAGATTCAGACGCTGCATAAAGAGGGGTATGACTATAAGGATTTTGCCATTCTGTACCGCTCGAGTGTTGTTTCTAGGAATTTCGAATTGAAACTGATATCTTCTGATATCAAATACCGGGTATTTGGCGGACTCAGTTTTCTGAGAAGAAGAGAAATCAAAGATATTATTGCCTATTTTCGTTTAATGGTTTTCCATGATGATATCAACAGTTTCAAACGGATTATCAATGAACCGTCGCGGGGAATCGGCAAGAAGAGTGTTGAAGTAATCGCTGAATACCGAAAAACCCATAAAATTACGCTTTGGGAAGCACTCAATCACATCCAGGAGTATCTGCCGGGCAGAGCGAAAGCAATATCTGCTTTTCAGGCAATGATGGATGATCTCTCAGCTCTTCTCGAGGAAAAAGATCTGCTTTATCTTTTTGATGAGCTTTTACTGAAGAGCAATTATTTGAGTGTACTCGATGATGATGAAGATAAAGAAGAGCGTTTAGCCAATATCATGGAGTTCAAGAGTATTTTATTTACGATTGAAAACAACGGAGAAATTGCTTCCAGAACCGAAAAACTGATTGCTGCTTTTGATGAAGCCATCCTCTCCGATGATAAACTGCAGTCGCAGAAACATTCCAATGATGGCATTACCCTTTCCACGGTTCATTCTGTCAAGGGGTTGGAGTTTCGGGTTGTATTTATTGTCGCTTATGAAAACGGCCTGTTTCCCAGTTTGTACCGTTTTGAAGAAACACTGGGCAATATGGAAGAAGAAAGGCGTATCGCTTATGTTGCTTCCACCCGGGCGAAAGAAAAGCTGTATATGACCTGTGCGGTAAAGCGGTTGCTGTACGGTCATTTCGAAGCAAATCCGCAGTCGATGTTTTTATTGGAATTTATTAAGAAAAATACGATTGCTTTACCGGAAGAAAAAGAAGGACCACAGGAAGAAAAACCGAGGGAAGGATATAAAATCGGTGATTTTGTCCTCCACAATGTATATGGAGAAGGAATTGTCGTCTCCTTAAATGAAGAAATCGGTAAAATCTGTTTCACCAAACAGGGGATGATTAAAACTTTTGATATGACCCATCCTGCGATTCGTAAAAAAGAATAGTTTTTAGGTAAAATATAAAGTGATTTTTGAATATCAAAAGTCACTTTTTTTTACTGCATTTTTATAAAGGCAGAGAAAAAAGCGTTTTTTATCCCCGCTTATAATTCTTATTTTGCTTTTATTTGGCTTGAAAATATGTTATAATATACTATATATGAGGTATCTTTATGGACATCAAAGAAAAAATATACCATCTGACTGAACAGTTGAATCAGTACCGTTATGAATATTATGAACTGGACCAACCGACCGTGAGTGACGTGGAATACGACAGTTTACTGCGTGAACTGGAACGCCTGGAAGCATTATATCCGGCTTACCGTCTTCCCCATTCTCCAACCCAGGAAGTGGGCTATCAGCCAAGCGGTTCATTGGAAAAAATAACATTTGCGAAACCAATGCTCTCGCTTGCCAATGCGTTCAACAGTGCTGAAGTACTCGAGTTTGCGAGTCGGATTGAAAAGGAAGGCATCCATCCCACCTATGTCTGTGAATTGAAAATAGATGGGATTGCCAGCAGTCTGACCTACCAAAAGGGAATGCTGGTTCTCGGATCAACCCGGGGGAACGGAGAAGTGGGAGAAAATATTACAGCAAATGTGAAAACAATCAAGGCTCTGCCGAAAATTCTCCCATCAGAATGGGATATGGAAGTTCGGGGCGAAGTTTATATGAGTAAAGATGTGTTTACCCACCTCAATCAGGAACGGGCAAAGACAAAAGAAAAACCTTTTATGAACCCCCGGAATGCAGCAGGGGGGAGCATTCGTCAGTTAGATCCCCAGGTTACTGCAAAAAGAAAACTGGATCTCTTCAGTTATACGATAGTGGATCCGGAAAAATATCAGATCAGAACCCAAACGGAAGTATTAGAGCAGTTAAAGAGCTTTGGTTTTCCGGTCAATCCCCACTATCGTCACTGTAAGAATATGGATGAAGTCCTGCTTTATTTGGAAGAGTGGAAAGAAAAAAGGAAAAGCCTGCCCTATGAAACAGATGGCGTCGTTATAAAGGTCAATGAGTTTGCCCTTTATGATGAAATAGGATATACGGTAAAGAGTCCGAAATGGGCCATTGCCTACAAGTTTCCGGCACTGGAAGTGGAAACAACCCTTCAGGATATCTTTTTCACGGTGGGAAGAATCGGCAGTATTCATCCCAATGCGGTGTTGGATCCAATCATGATTGCAGGATCCCTCGTCCAAAGGGCAACCCTCCACAATGAAGATTTTATCAAAGAACGGGATATTCGAATAGGCGACCGAGTGATTGTCCGTAAAGCCGGTGAAATCATTCCGGAAGTGGTAAGTGTTGTTTTTGATAAAAGAAATCCGGATGCTGTACCGTTTAAAATGATTACAGCCTGTCCGGTCTGTCAGTCTCCCCTTCAAAGAAAAGAAAAGGAAGCTGCCTATTTCTGCACGAATGAAAACTGTCCGGGCAAGATACTTGCCGGTATCATTTACTTTTCATCAAAAAGCGGGATGGACATTGAAGGACTGGGCGAGAAAGTAACAGAAACCCTGTTCGATTTGGGCTGGGTAAAAGAGATAACAGATATTTACCGCCTGCATGAAAAAAGAACAGAGCTGCTTGCTTTGGAAGGCTTTGGTGAAAAAAGCGTCGATAATTTACTGGAAAATATCGAGAAAAGTAAAAGTGCACCGCTGGAAAAAGTCCTGTCCGCTCTGGGGATTCGCCTGGTAGGAACCAAAACAGCGAAGATTCTCGCGAAAAAATATGAGGATTTGTTCGAGTTGAGTCGGGCTCCAAAAGAAGAACTCCTCCAGATTCATGAAATCGGAGAAGGAATTGCCAACAGTATGGCAGAATTCTTCCAGACAAAC
>JAQUYJ010000126.1 GCA_028691905.1 Bacilli bacterium | reverse complement strand
ATACCATTCCTCCATAAACCTTCCTTAATATACCACATAAATACGGTATTTGGTCTATTTTATTTTATCCTCCGAATAAAGAATCATAGAGGGCGAGTAAATCCGGATCACTTGCTTCGGTTTCAATTTCTGCTAAGAATGCAGCTTGATTTTCCGGTGACAGTTGATTGAATGTTTCAATTAATGCATCCGTATCTTCTTCTTCCAGTGTTCCACCACCGATGTTTGTTGCCACATCATCCAGTGTAGTTAACAACTCATTTACTACCTGTGCCTGTTCGGTATCTGTTGTGTCAAAATCATCAACGGTGAAATCGTTGTTAGCCAAAACTGTATTGATTGTATTGGTTACAGTAGTTAATTGCAAATAGATTGGACTTAACGGATCAATGTAAGCATAGGCTTCAAGCGCATTATCCACAATTTTCAGTTTATGAACAGTCAAAGGGGAAACATTGGTTCCATCAACTGCCATTAATTGTGTAAAGCTGGCAGAATCAAATACCAAGGATCGGGTTGCAGAATTATATTGAATCATACCCATACTACCCAAATTATCACCAATTAGGTCTAAAATGAGTGATGCATTGGCGCTTAAATAATCCGCTGTTGTTTCCGCAATGTCTTCACCCAAAGTAATGACCTCATCAATAATTACGATGACTGTTGCATGATCATTTTGAGTGATCTGTCCTGTTAATTTAATCGAAGTAACCAAACCATTTAAATTGATGTTAACTCTAATTACAACATTTGTTGGATTAAAATCGAGTAGAATACCTAACACTTGAAAATCAATAGTCGAGGTAGAATTTGGAACAGGTATACTCATCAAAAATGCCTGATAACCACTTGATTGGTCATAAACAATTTGATTGAATTCCAAATTGGTAAATGTCATTTTGGAGTCTGCAGTTGGTACCAAATTGGAAATAATATAATTTTGAATTTTATTTTGAATAAATGTATTTTCATCAAACTGTGTAACAGCAGGATCAAGTGTAGTGATGGATGAATCCACCTGAAATTTATTTAAGTCAAAGCGCAGACCAAATTTTTCATCGAAAACACCAAAATCAACCATATCGTTTTCTTTCGCAGTTAATACACTTAACAATTCTGATAAAGAATCTTTCTCACTGGATGGATCCATATCATCAGGATTGATTAATTGGTTTAATAATTGACTTAATGCCTCTTTATCCACTTTAATCGAGAATGTATCCAAATCAATAGAAAACGGTAATCCCTGTTCAGCAAAATAAGCATCAATGTCTGCTTCATTATAATTCATTTGTTCCAAAGCAAAATTTAATATTGTATTGGATAAACCGGAAAGCATATTTGCTTTTCCCAATCCTAAATTTTCAATTCTGATATAATAAAAATCATCATCTTCTGAATAGGATGTAATGAGTTTTGCCCGTGTTTTTATTCCTCCGGCTTCCATCGTTACAAAAATTCCCAATTCATCATCAACAATCGTCGCGTAAATATTTTTTATTAATAATTCCGTTTCACCCAGCACAGGCAAATCAATCACTTCTCTTTTTATATACTTTACGTTGACATCTGTGCTGTTGGGATCAAAATCGGGATTGTTTCTTTTAATCAACGCAAAAATCAGTTGGTTGATTTGATCTTCTGTAAATGTTAAATCAATATATTCTTTTCCATCCAAATCGAATCCTCTTTCCATTAGATCCGTTAGTTCCGACTCAAAAGTTACGGAACTGGTGTATAAATCAGTTGGTGATTCATCTGTATTATCAACAAGGTAATAATAGCTGACGCCAACTGGAATTCCAACAGTAATCACTAAAAAAATAAGTACTCCAAACAAAAATTTGAATAAACCTTTCATCTTTATTCCTCCTTGCTATGCGGACGATTTTTTTTATTTATATTTTCATATGGTACAATAACATGATTTGGCAGAGCATCCCCCAAAGCACTGATTTGTTCCTGCAGATAATGAACTATTCGGTTTCTTTCGCTTTCCATCTCCTGCTCGGGTTGATACATAATTGGTTTCCCAATAATTATTTTTTTAAAATCACGGCAAATATACATCGGATAAAAAGAAATCTGTTTTTTTGTCTTGCGAACATAATGTCTAGCTACATCAACAAAATGTTTTTGAAAAGCATTAACATAACGGTTATAGGGTTCTTTTCCTTCCGGGAAGATGACAATATTAACATTATTATCCAATGTTTCGATTGTTTTCTGTAATGTCAATTTCAGGCGGGCATCCCGGTAAACAGGAACGGTATCTGCTCTGCTCATCAGGTACGATCCAAGTGGAGCTACGATAAACACACTGAATAACCACCAAAACCATTTTGTGATTTTTGGTTTGTATCGCCAGAAATCCTGCATCGCATAGGAAGGAACTTCTTTGATGTGGCACATTTCACCGATAACCCATACTTTTTTAGGAAAAGGGAAATACAGATAACTTGCCAATGGACCATGTATCTGGGCATGATTTGAAACAAATACGGCTGCTTCTGTCCGAATCGGTTCCTGTATTTCTACTTCGTATTTTAAATATAGACTTCGGACAATCCTTTGTATGATTCGAAATAATAATGGTTTCTTCTTTGTTTTCATAATACGCTCTCTTATTGATATATTATATCATAAAATGCTTTTCATTGTAACAATTTTACGCAAAATCTGTTTATTTTTCACTGATTTTATGTTACAATAGGCCATATGGTGATTTTATGCGAAGAATAAATGCTATCTATTTTTATATTGGTTTTTTTGTATTAAATATAATTAATACTTATTTATTAACGAGTGGAGTGGTTCATCCAAATATCAGTGCATACAATGTAACCTTCAATTCCCTCTTCTTTTCAATGGTGGGTAATATTGGTGTACTGTTAATCTTCTTTGCTTTGTCTTGGATTATCTTTCCCAGAACAAAAGGAAGAATGATTTTCCTTCTTGTATTTTCTTTAATCTTAACTATCCTTTGTTTTGGATTGGCTGTTTTTGCAAATATATTTTCCACTTTCTTTCGCTTTTCTCATTTGGCCTGTTTTCAGAATCCAACGCAGGAAAATTATATTATATTTTATGCGAAATACGCCCTTTCTCTTATTCAGGATTTTACCCAGTTCATCCATCTCATTCCATTCTTTGCTCTGACCTTGTTATTCATTTTCACCAATAAAGCTACTCCTTATATCAACAGATTCCGCTATAGTATGCTTTTGGGCGGATTGATTCTTTCCCTTATTCCTGTCATTAATATTCAAATTCATACAAAAGATACTATTTATGAAAACAGTTTAAGCGGTTTATATGGAAGCCATCAGATGGGTGTCTATCAATATTACTTTTATGACATGTTCGCAGAAGCTTTCCGAAAAGATAAACCATTGCTTCCTTCTGACCAAGAAGAAATAGAAACCATTTTGTCTTATTATGAGAATCCTACTTATCTCAATCCGATTGACCAGCAAACTTATACTGTT
>JAQUYJ010000125.1 GCA_028691905.1 Bacilli bacterium | reverse complement strand
GAAGAGTTGGATATCGAACAGTTTCAGGTAGATTATCCGCTTCCCCGATACAATATTGCACCAAGCCAATCTGTTCTATCCGTTCTCTTTGATGGAACCAATAATCGGATTGGAACATTAAAATGGGGATTTATCCCGCCCTACAGCAAAACTGAACAATCCAAATACACGCTTGTCAATATCAAACAGGAAACCCTATTTACGAAAAATACGTTTACAGAAGCATTTTCAAAAAGGCGCTGTCTCATTTTAGGGGATGGATTTTATGAATGGAAGCAAAAAGATGACAAAAAAATCCCAATGCGAATTCAATCCGAAAAAGAAAAAATGCTGTTATTTGCCGGTCTATGGACAACATTTGTTCGCGACAATGGGGAAAAAGTTCATACCTGTGCAATTATTACGACCCAATCGAATGCTTTTATGGAGAGCATTCATCATCGGATGCCGGTTATTCTCACAAAAGAACAGTCCAAAATTTGGTTAAGAGAAAAAAATGTATTTTCGCTTCAGGAATTTTTAGAAAAACCAACGATTGCCTTGGATGGATATGAAGTAGGAAACGCTGTTAACTTTGTGCAAAATGACAGCGTAGAATGTATCCAAAAGCGATAAACAGGTTGCTTAAACATCCAAACTGTGCTATAATACAGGTAATAATGATGTGAGGTATCCGATGAGAAAAATCAATATTATAACCGATTCAACAAGCGATTTATCCCCCGAATTAATAGCAAAAAATGAGATTACCATTCTTCCGCTTTTCGTCCATTTCGGTGAAGAAACATATCGGGACGGAATAGACATCACAACAGAAGCATTGTATGAAAAAGTAAATCAATACAAGAGCCTTCCGAAAAGTGCAGCCATTCCCCCCGCTCAATTCCATCAAACCTTTGCCAGTTTTCCTGAAGAAGAAGATATTATATTTACAGGAATAGGATCAAATTTTTCTGCTACCTTTCATAATGCAACAATTGCAGCAGAAGATTTTCCCAATGTATATTTGATTGATTCGGCTAATTTGTCCAGTGGTATTGGTTTAATTGTTTTAAAAATTTGTAAATATAGAGATCAAGGGTGCAGTGCTCAGGAAATTATCCAAAAAATGGAAGATATTATTCCCAATGTAAGAACCCAGTTTGCAATTAATACGCTTGAATATCTTCATATGGGAGGAAGATGCAGCGGTACTTCAAGAATTTTTGGAACACTCTTGAGTATTAAACCGATAATCAGGGTAATTGACGGCCAAATGGAAGTAGCAAAAAAGCCACTTGGAAAATTCAATAAAGCCCTCCAGGTATTGCTCGATTATGTCGATCATGATTTGGATATTCTGGATGATGACTATATGATGGTCACCCATTCGTTGGCTGGTGAAGATGCCAATTACTTAATCTCCCAATTAAAAAACAAAGTGAAAGTAAAAGAAATAGTTGAAACAAATGCCAGTGGAGTAATATCAACTCACTGCGGTCCCCGCACGATTGGTATTTTGTACATTGTAAAGAATCGTGCTAAATAAGCACTTTTCTTTTGCTTCTTTTTATGATATAATATACCGATAAGGAAAAATGTTATGCGGAAAAATATCTATTTTGATTTTGGATTGGACATGTCAATTACGGATCGAGTTAAAAAAATAAAGCAGGCAGGATTTGATGGTGTATTTATATGGTTTTATGAAGATCGTTTTCTTTTAAACGAAGTAATCACATCAATCAAAGCGAATGGACTGTATATTGAAACAATGCACCTTCCTTTTCACCATTGCAATGATTTATGGGTAGCAGGAGAAGCAGGGGAACATTATGTCCAGAATATTATAGATGGAATTCGCGTGGCAGCAGAAGCAACGATACCAACTGTAATTATGCATACGGTCAGTAAAAAAACTCATCCTGATTATAATCCTTTGGGATTGAAGCGTATCCAAAAAATCCTTAACTATTGTGAAGAAAAAAAAGTTCAGTTGGCAATTGAGAACGTCCGAGATATTCGTTATTTGGATTATGTGTTTGATCACGTCGCATCTCCTTATTTAAAAATATGCTTTGATACAGGGCATACAAATTGTTTTGGCTATCAAGTGAATGATTTTAACTGGGATAAATATAAAAAGGATATTGTTGCTGTTCATATTCATGATAATGACGGCAAAGACGACCAACACTTACTGCCCTTCTATGGAACAATCAATTGGGAGGGGATAATGAAGAAATTAAGGCAGATATCTTTCAGTGCTCCGCTTACGAGCGAAGCCCGAATCCTCGATCCCCGCTTTTCCTTCACAGCAGAAGAGTTTTTAAGGAAAACGTACCAAGCGCTTTCTACTTTGGAACAATTGTTTGAGGACACGCATGAATAAAGTAGAACTTCTTGCCCCGGTTGGCAATAGGGAAGCATTTTTTTTAGCGATTAATCACGGTGCTGATGCTGTTTATTTTGGAGGAAAGCAATTTGGAGCCCGGGCTTTTGCCAGTAATTTTTCAAACGAAGAAATAGCAGATATGATTGCATATGCCCATCAAGTTGATGTGTGTGTATATATTACCATTAATACGATTATTAAACCAGCCGAATGGGATGAAGTAATTGATTTTATCGATTTTTTGGTAAGCCATCATGTCGATGCTGTGATTGTTCAGGACATTGGGTTGATTTACTATCTCAGACAGGTATATCCGGATCTTTCTCTTCATGCTTCTACTCAAATGAATATTCATTCTGCTGAACAGGCGTTCTTTCTAGCTTCTTTGGGTGTGAAAAGAGTGGTCATGGCCAGAGAAACTCCTTTATCAGAAATCAAAAAAATTACAGAAACAAATAAAATAGAAGTAGAAGTCTTTGTTCATGGTGCGTTATGCGTTTCCTATTCGGGTAATTGTTATTTTTCTTCTTTAGTGGGAAAAAGAAGTGGTAACCGTGGACGCTGTGCCCAGCCATGCCGGCTTCCCTATGAAATCGATGGACTTACTTCTTCCGAATATATTCTTAGTCCCAAGGATTTAATGACAATCGACTATTTACAGGATATAGTTGCTGCAGGAGTCCATTCCTTGAAAATTGAAGGAAGGATGAAGAAAAGTGAATATGTCGGATTAATTGTGAACAAGTATCGCCAAGCTCTCCAAACCATGGGCAGTGAGCAGGACAAAAAAGAAATAGAGCAGGTATTTAACCGCGAATTTACAAAAGGGTTTCTGTTGGAAGAAACCAATCAGGCTTTTACCAACACCAATGCATCCAATCATCAGGGAATCGTCATCGGAAAAGTAATCGCTGCTGATTTTAATAAAGCAACCATTTTATTGAACGATAACCTCAGTTATCAAGACAGCATTCGGATCGGTGAAGAAGATGCGATTATTATCAATGAAATGAGAATAAAAGGGCAAAACCAAAAGCAGGCAAAAGCAGGCGATATCATTACGATTCGGACCCATCAATTGGTAAAAGTATCCAGTCCCGTTCGAAAAATCACGGATGCCATGCTGGAAGAACATATCCGCACAGTAAAAAGAAAACAAATTGCGATTGAAGGAACACTGTCCATTCAACATAATCG
>JAQUYJ010000124.1 GCA_028691905.1 Bacilli bacterium | reverse complement strand
TGGATTATTACCGGTGGGTTATTCGGAATTGGATGGATTATTGACCTGGTTACAATTCTCTTAAATAAGAAAGTGACATTTTTAGTTTAATAACAGAAACAGAAGAAGCAGGCAACTGCTTTTTCTTTTTTATATGAAAATGAAAAGAAAAAGCCTTTTCTCTTTACTTGATAAAAATAAATAAAAATGGTATAATAAGTAAAATATGAAAGCGAAGGAGGAAAACAAAATGATAAAAAGACTGTCAAACAGTTTATTTTCACCACGTGCCGTATTGAACTATCGATCCGACAAGTGGTATATTACTGCCCTGTATTTTCTAATCCTTCTTTTTATATCGATTATTCCACCGGCAGTTATTGCTATTCAAAAAGATGGCATTGACTATGATACCCAAAAAGATATTCGCCTTTATTTTGTAGGAAAAGAGGATATCCCCTATGAAATAAACAATGGTATTTTAATACATGATCAGGCTAACAACAATATGATTCATGTCGAACAGATTTCCGATTTATATTCCATTATTTTCACGAATCAGGAAGAAATTGCATCCAATGACATTCCGACAAGTTTTTCCATTATCCTACGGACGGACGGCGTTTATATCAGGCAGGCAAGCTACATGCTTCGTTTCTTTGCTTACAGTGAGTACCCGGAACTGGATGGATTGGATTTCAGCAATGCGTCTTCCAGCAACAGCGTAGATTTTTGGAATACAGTATTTGATGTTGCCGATGCCCAGATGGCGAAGTACAAAGGCTTTTTTGCTTTTGTATCCATTCTCTATTTCTTTTTTGCGAATGCTTTTAATTTTCTCATCGTTTCCCTGATTCTTTCTTTGTTTCAGTCTTTTACACTGTCTAGAATATTATCATTTGGAAAGCTTTGGAAATGTTGTATTTATATGCTGACACCCTTTGTTTTTGGGACAACACTGGCCAGTTTATTCCAATTTAATTTATTTTATTATATTGGTTTCTTTGCTTCCGCAATTTATGTCATTATTATGAGTCGGGAAGCAATGAACAAAGCAATGAAGGGAGAATAAGATGAGTTTTAAACATCAGGAGATAGAAAAAAAATGGCAGCAGTATTGGCTGGATCACCGCACTTTTCATGTAGAACTGGATACTGCCAAGCCTAAATACTATTGTTTGGATATGTTTCCTTATCCGAGTGGGGCCGGGCTTCATGTCGGTCACCCGGAAGGATACACCGCAACTGACATCATTGCAAGAATGAAAAAAATGCAGGGGTTCAGTGTTCTGCATCCAATGGGATGGGATGCATTTGGGTTACCTGCTGAGCAATATGCCATTAACACCGGAAATGATCCCCGTGAATTTACAGCAAAAAATATTCAGATATTTAAAAAGCAACTGATGATTCTCGGATTGTCCTATGACTGGGACCGAGAATTGGCAACAAGTGATCCCCAATATTACAAATGGACGCAATGGATTTTTACCAAACTCTATGAATTGGGACTGGCAGAAATAAAAGACATTGAAGTCAATTGGTGTGAAGAACTGGGAACCGTTCTTGCCAATGAAGAGGTCGTAAATATGGATGGCAAAATGGTCTCTGATCGGGGCAGCTATCCGGTTATTAAAAAACCGATGCGGCAGTGGGTCTTAAAAATTACCCAGTATGCCCAGCGCCTGCTTGACGATCTGGAAGAACTGGATTGGCCGGAATCATTAAAAGACATGCAGCGAAATTGGATTGGCCGCAGCGAAGGAGCAAAAGTCCGTTTTCAAATCGCGGATCAGGAACAGTTCTTTGAAGTATTTACAACAAGACCCGATACCCTGTTTGGAGCAACATACTGTGTTTTATCACCCGAACATGAACTGGTTGATATCATTACAACAAAAAATCAAAAAAAGGTGGTTGAAGAATACCAGGAATTTGCGAAAAGCAAAAGCGATTTGGACCGCACTGATTTAAACAAAGAGAAAACAGGTGTATTTACAGGAGCATATGCCATCAATCCCGTCAATCAAAAAGCGATTCCGATTTGGATTGCCGATTATGTGTTAAGCAGTTATGGTACAGGAGCCATTATGGCAGTACCTGCCCATGACCAACGGGATTATGAATTCGCCAAGAAATTCAATTTGGAAATTCTTCCCGTCTTGGAAGGGGATATCAGTGAATCTGCCCACAGTGAAGATGGCATCCATATTAATTCAAACTTTCTTAATGGGTTGAATAAAGAAGAAGCAAATGAGAAGATGCTTGCTTTCCTGGTGGAAAACAAGGTAGGATACAAAGATATTAATTACAAATTACGTGATTGGATCTTCAGCCGGCAACGGTATTGGGGAGAACCCTTCCCCGTTATTTTCTATGACGATGGAATGGTAGAAGTCCTGTCCAAAGAACAATTGCCATTGGAATTGCCGATTCTTAATAAAGTAACCCTGTCCAAAAACGGAGAGAGCCCCCTTGCCAATGCTTCAAAATGGGTACAGGTTACAAGAGCTGATGGCATAAAAGGACGAAGAGAAACGAACACGATGCCGCAGTGGGCGGGATCCTGCTGGTATTATATAGGTTATTTGCTGCGCCATCAGGATGGCTTTATGGATTTAAGTAATCCTGCAGTTCAGGAACAGATCAACCAATGGCTACCGGTCAACTTATATATTGGCGGAACAGAACACGCTGTCCTGCACTTACTATATGCCCGTTTCTGGCACAAAGTTTTATACGACTGCGGTATAGTCACGAGCAAGGAACCATTTCATAAATTATTCAATCAGGGAATGATTTTAGGTGAAGATGGTGAAAAAATGAGCAAGTCAAAAGGGAATGTAATTAATCCGGATGACATCGTTAAAGAGTATGGTGCTGATACCCTTCGTTTATATGAAATGTTTATGGGACCACTGGAAGCAACAAAACCTTGGTCTACAAAAGGGGTAGAAGGGCCCAGAAGATTTTTGGAACGTGTTTATCGACTCTATACCGAAGTTGCCAGTATCGTAAAAGAAAATAAAAATCTTGAAAAAGTGTATCATCAGACAGTGAAAAAAGTTACCCAGGATTATGAAAATCTCCGGTTTAATACCGCAATCAGTCAAATGATGATCTTCATCAACGAGTGTTATAAAGACACCCAAGTACCATATGAATATTTGCTTGGCTTCCTACGTCTGCTTAATCCTGTGGCTCCGCACCTGACGGAAGAATTATACCAGACAGTATTTAACCAAACAGAGTCCATTGCTTTATCAAAGTGGCCTTCCTATGAGGAAGAAAAGACAATCAATGAAGAAGTAACTTTTATTATTCAGGTTAATGGAAAAATCAGGGATAAAATTCAGATAGCTCAGGGTACCTCCCAACAAGATTTGGAAAATCTTGTTCTTAAAAACGAAAAAGTTCAGACTTTTATTGGTGGACAACCGATTCGAAAAATCATTTTTGTCGCTGATAAATTAATGAATATAGTAGTATAAAAAGAGATGCAAATCTCTTTTTTTTAGTAAAAACAGTTTTTTTTGGTAATAATGATGAAGGGGTCTGCTATGTGTAATAAAAAAATACAGCGTACTGTTTTCAACTTTGATCAAATGTTGCAATGTGA
>JAQUYJ010000123.1 GCA_028691905.1 Bacilli bacterium | reverse complement strand
TGGATATGTACCTTTATAAAAACGGAGCCAAGGGTGGAACTGTTTATGTTGGTGGCAGCAGGGATACTCAGGTTCTGACACTGAAGAGTGAAGCGGAAACAACAAAACAAATTGAAATTACTGATTTGGGTATTGAAATTGAAGAAAACAAAGAACCGCGGGAAGTGGAAAGCCAGTTACATCTTCGTACAAAAGCCGGCAGAAATATCGGTGTTGAAATCGGAGATATTTGTCCGATTTGTTTGGAAGGTACCGTGGAAGATATCGGTGGCTGTAATACCTGTTCGAACTGCAATGCGCAGTTAAAATGTGGTTTATAAAATAAAAATATCCAGATCCAGATCTGGATATTTTTATTGTGAAAAGCCGGGAATCGTGCTATAATGAAAAAGGAGGAAGAATGATGAAAGATATTTTAATAACAGCATTTGAACCATTTGGAAACCAAGATAAAAATGTCAGTCAAGAAGTATTAAATCGTCTTGATGAAAAATATATTCGGGCATTATTGCCTGTATCCTATAACCGTGCCCGTTATGAAGTAAAGCGGCTGTTGGAAAAATATCAGCCCAAGTTGGTGTTATGTCTGGGAGAAGCAGGAAAAGAAAAAACCATCCGTGTTGAAAAGTTGGCCATCAATTACACGAGAGCCATCATTTCTGATAATGACGGTGATCTCCGTCCTCAGGGTGCTATTGTGGAAGGTGGACAAAATTGTTATTTCAGCCCATTGTCTGTAGAAGAACTGGTTCCCTATTTAAATCATTTACATTATCCGAGTGTTCTTAGTTTGACAGCAGGAGGATTTGTCTGTAATGTTGTCTATTATACGGTACTGGAAGCAGGATATCCTGCCCTTTTCGTTCATTTACCGTATTATGAAGGTCAAAATACCCAAACAGAACACTTGCCACTTGAAATGATGATTGAAGCAGTGCAGGAAATACTGCGTTATTTTGAAAAAAGATTGTTTAATAAAGCATGAAAATAGTATTTTTATGCTTTTTTTATTCATTGGAAATATCTTGTTATTCAAGGTCGCTTTTGATATAATATAGATGGAAACGATTTCAAAAAGGAGACGAAATGAAAAAACACATTCTAATTATTAACCCCGGTTCCACTTCCACAAAAATTGCTGTTTTTCAAGAAGAGGTATGTTTATTTGAAGCAAAGATTACTCATACCAGTGAAGAAATTTTGGTGTATCCAACTGTATTATCCCAATACCAATTTCGGAAAAAAGTTATTTTGGAAGAACTCGAAAAAAGAAATTTTGATTTGGGCCTTCTGGATGCTGTTTGTGGGAGGGGCGGGATGCTTCAACCCATGAAGAGTGGAACCTATATCGTGAATGATGAAATGCTTGCTGATTTAAAGGCAGCAAGAAGAGGGGAACATGCTTCCAATTTAGGAGCATTACTCGCTGATGAAATAGCAAAACCTTTAAACATCCCGGCTTTTATAGTTGATCCGGTTGCTGTTGATGAAATGGAAGACATAGCAAGAATATCAGGAATGAAAGAAATTGAAAGACAATGTATTTTTCATGCCCTGAATCACAAAGCAATAGGAAGAAAAGTGGCAAAAGATCATCAGAAAACCTATGAACAGATGAACCTTATCATTGTTCATCTTGGTGGGGGTATCAGTGTAGCTGCCCATCAAAAAGGCCAGGTTATTGATGTGAACAATGCATTGGACGGCGACGGACCGATGTCACCGGAGCGCAGTGGAACAGTTCCACTTGGGCCATTGTATAAAATGTGTTTTTCCGGTAAATACAGTTTAGCTGATATTAAAAGAATGAATGTAGGCCAGGGAGGATTGGTATCCTATCTGGGAACAAACGATGCCCGTTTAATCAAAGAGCGCATTCAACAGGGTGACCGTTATGCGAAACTGATTTATGATGCAATGATTTATCAAATCGCAAAAGAAATAGGATCCTGTGCTACTGTCTTAAAAGGGAAATTGGACTATACTGTTTTAACAGGAGGACTGGCTTACGACACCTATCTGACTGAAGAATTAAAAGATCGTGTTTCATTTTTGGCTCCCGTATTAAGCTATCCGGGTGAAGATGAAATGCTGAGTTTGGCATAGGGTGCCCTGCGAGTATTAAATAAGGAAGAAACTTTTAAAATATATGGAAAAAATGGGAGGAAAAAATGAAAGTTTTCGATTATATGGAGAAGTTTGGACACGAACAGATTATTTATTTTTATGACAAAACCACAGGTTTAAAAGGAATTACAGCAATTCATGACACCGCATTGGGACCTGCAATAGGTGGAACCAGATTGTTTAATTACAACAGTGAAGAGGATGCTTTATTTGACGTTGTTCGTCTTTCACGGGGAATGACTTATAAGTGTGCTGCTGCTGAGTGTAATTGCGGAGGAGGAAAAACGGTATTACTGGGAAATCCCCAAACAGTTAAAACAGAAGCCTATCTCAGAGCATATGGCCGTTATGTTCAATCCCTGCAGGGAAGATTTTTTACCGGTGAAGATATGAATATCAATGAATACGATGTTGATTGCATTTTAATGGAAACTGATTATGTAAATGGCCGTGCTGATATGTCAGGAAATCCTTCTCCTGTAACTGCCTATGGAGTTTATTGGGGAATAAAAGCCTGTGCCAAAGAACGCTGGGGAGATGATTCCTTACAGAGGAAAACCATTGCTGTTCAGGGATTGGGTGCAGTTGGTCATACTTTGTGTGAATACCTGCATAAAGAAGGAGCAAATCTCATCGTTACGGATATCAAACCGGACCGGGTCAAAAAAGTTGTAGAAGAGTTTAACGCCAAACAGGTCGCCTGCAATGATATTTATCACGTTGAATGTGATATTTTCTCACCGAATTCAATCGGTGCAATATTAAATGACGATACCATTCCTCAGTTACGCTGCGAAGTTATAGCAGGAGCTGCCAACAATGTTTTATTGGATGAAAAAAAACATGGTGACATGTTAATGGAACGAAACATTCTTTACGCACCTGATTATGTTATTAATGCCGGTGGGGTTGTCAATGTGTATCAGGAATTTTCTCCTCCGTATAATCGAGAAAAAGCACTGAAAATAATTAAACAGATTTATGATCGCTTACTTATTATTTTTGCTTATGCGAAAGAACATAAAATTAACACACAAATGGCAGCAAATAAATTTGCGGAAGAAAGAATCAATTTAATCAGTCGTATCCACAGCAATTATATTCCAAAGTCAAAACATGTTTAATTAAGAAGGTGGTAGGATGCTTTCTTATAAAGAAAGAAGAGCAAAGTTTTTTAATCAAAGAAAACGATTAGCCATTCATCAATGGCTTTCTACTGCTGCAATCACAGTGGTTGCTGTTGTTGCAGCCAGTGTTTTGATTCCAAAAGAAGCAACTGCTCATTTTCTTCAACTGGAAAGTTTCGGCAGTGATATATACTATGAAGTAGAAATCGTTGATGAAGAAGAGACGATTACCCCGGGAACGTTAAAAATTGTTGCACAAAATCAACTTGAATATTATGAAAAAAGTCTTGATTTAGGGTATCATACGGGTTCTTTTTTAACGCTTCATCCCGATACAACCTATCAGGTATCTATCCGGGCCCATCGGGGGTTTGGAGAG
>JAQUYJ010000122.1 GCA_028691905.1 Bacilli bacterium | reverse complement strand
CCCATATCTATCGGGGACTGCATAACCGTTTGGAAAAGGGAATGGATATTTACGTTATTGAAAACCACTATGATGCGAAACCATACCGATTTTCTATCAGAAAAGAAATATTAAAATTAAAGAAGATTCCCAAAATTCTTCAAACACCTGTTGATGCATTATTTTCTGAAGTATATCAAATGAAAAATGCCTATCAAAAACTCAATCGGGCCATCCGTCATGAACGCTTTTTTTATCGATTAACCTTTGACCCCTATGGATGGAAAAACCGTTTATTTTCCTGGTTAGATAAAAAAGAAAATGAAATTGACTGGAAGGTACTTTCCTATCATAATAAGCGTATTGAAGGATTGGATTACTTCAATTTTCGAAAAGCATATTGGACGCATCCAATTGCAGGAGAGCGTTTGTCCAATAAAAGTTATTGGGAATTATTTGATGATGCAATTCTGCAGGCAAGCAAAACGATTGAACAATTTGAGAAAGCGATATTTGACCAAGAAGACCTCGATTTTGAAACGCTCATTCCAAATATCTCCTATCGAACCGGTCTGGACTGTGCCAATAAGGAAATCGTTCAGAATGTTAAAAATATTTTTTCTTAGGAAATAACAAAGCAAGCTTTGTTATTTTTTTCTAAATGTTTACTTGGTTTGAAAACTATGATATACTATAACAGAAGAAAATAGGAGGCTTTATGAAATTAAACGCGAAAAAAACAATTTATGTAGGTTTAGCTTTTTTAATTATTTCAATGTTTTGGCAAGTTTACGATAATGTTATAGCAAAAATGCTGATTGAATCATATGGATTTGATCAATTCTGGTCCGGCGTAATATTAGCCCTGGACAATATTTTGGCTTTATTTTTATTACCGCTTTTTGGAGCACTGTCGGATAAAACAAAAACAAAATTTGGAAAAAGAACCCCCTATATTTTCTTGGGTGTTATTATATCAGCGGTGCTGTTCATCGGAATTGCATTCATTCATTCTTTCCAACAGGAAAAAGTAAATGCGGAAAACTTTCCGGAAATTGGAGCCATTACAGAATTTGGTGAAGTAGTTGCCTATGAATATGAGGGTGAACGTTTTATAGATAAAATGGAAAACGGAAAACTTGTACTGGCAATTGATCAGGCAACGGAAGCAAGAAGATTGGATATTTGGAGTGTTTCCCAAGCCAATATCGGCTTTTTGGTATCCTTTGTCATCGTTTTATTCTTTGTACTCCTTGTCATGTCGACTTACCGCACCCCGGCAGTATCGTTAATGCCGGATGTGACACCCAATCCGTTGCGAAGCAAAGCCAACGCTATCATTAACTTAATGGGCTCAGCCGGTGGGGTCATTTCTCTGATTTTTTTAATGGTAGTCGGAAAAGTAAAAGGATCGGGTAATTTTGCCACTAATTATATAATCGAATTTATCGTTCTTGGTACACTGATGATTCTTTTCTTAGTTTTCTTTATTATAAAAGTGAAAGAACCAAAATTGGTTGCTGAAAATCAGGCACTGATCAATCAATACAATGTGGAAGAAGTAGAGACCATTCAAGAAGACAGTTCAACCGAAATGGAACCGGCTGTAAGAAGAAGTTTCTTCCTTATTCGATTCTCGATTGTTTTTTGGTTCATGGCATACAATGCGGCAACATCCAAGTTTTCGGTTTATGCAACCGGAGTTTTGGAAATGGGATATGAAACACCATTACTGATTGCGCAGGGAGCAGCAATTGCTTCCTATATTCCGATTGGAATTTTGGCAAGTAAAATCGGCCGTAAAAAAACTATATTGATGGGTATTATTGTCTTATTTGTCGCTTTCACGTTGGGAACCATAGCAACTAAAAATACAACATTTTTGATTTATATTACGATGGCACTTGCCGGTATGGGTTGGGCTTTAATCAATGTCAATTCCTATCCAATGGTTGTTGAAATGTCCAAGGGTGCCAATATCGGAAAATATACTGGATACTACTACACAGCATCAATGGCAGCTCAGATTATTACCCCAATGCTATCGGGAGCAATTATGACGTATTTGTTCAACAACAGCATGCGTCCGTTATTCCCATATTGTATGTTCTTTGCAGCACTTGCATTTGTTACAATGATGATGGTAAAACACGGGGATTCCAAACCTATTCCAACAAAGAAAGTAGAAGCATTCGCATCATTGGATGATTAGTAGAAAGGAAGTGGCGACAATGATTGGCATCAACAATCAGATACTACAACTTAATTTTGAAGAAGCACAGGAAGAAGTAGCCAAACTAATCGCCTTGGGATATACTGATATCATTTTAACGCTTCCTACTCTGATTAATGGGGAGCATGATATCGAACATTTATTGTCACGTTTTAATCGATATCGCTTGGGAATTAAAGGAATACGCTATTATATTGGAAATGAAATACACTATCATTACAGTATGATTCATCGTCTCAGCCAAAAGGAAATCATCAGTATTAATAACAGTAAATATTTATTATTACGTCTTCCCAAAGATAAATTACCCCATCAATTCTTGGATGCTGTTGAATTTTTAAAGGATTATACGATTATATTGAGCTCAATCGAAGAATACAAGTACTTTTCCATCCATGACTTGGAGGAACTGAAGAAAAAGGGAATCCAGTTGATGGCCAATCTTACCAACATAAAGAAAGGCCGTCTGCAAACATTGCTTCGCAAACGATTGATTGACTATTTGGTGTTTTTTGATGATATAAATCCAACTCTTTTAGCGCTGGCTCAAAAGAAAACATCGAAAATTTATTTTGATCAAATAACCAGGCATAATTTCTTGAAAAATTTGGATTTAGACTTGTAATAATATTTTGTTTATAGTATAATAAAGATGATATTTGGAGGATTTACAAATGAAAAAATTTATAATTAGTATTGTTATGATTCTGATGATTGGCTTTGTCAGTGCATGTAAGCCAACTGTACCAGAAGACAAAACCGAACCGGAAGATTTTTTAACTTATTTAGTAAATACAAAAGCAGCTTATGAAGCAAGTGAATCAGGCAATATTTATATACAATTGATTGACGGTGATGAAGAAACAACCCTGGAATATATTTATAACTATACAGGTTCCACATTAACTTCATTAAAGGTAGTACTTATTGCTGGAGAATCACAATTGCAGGCCTACGTGAAAGATGGTGTTGCTTATGTTGATGTCAATGGGGAGAAAACAAAGGACACCCTTACTTCAGGTGAACAGTCAGAAATTTTAAGTGACTATAATATCGTAGCGTTAATGGAAACTGCCATCAATACATTTGATTTAAGTTTATTGAAAGCCTGCACCATCACAACAGATGAAGCCGGAGTTGCAACATTGGATTTCAACAAGGAAAGCTATGTATTTATTTCCACCGGATTAAGTGATGAAGAATTTTTGGAAGCCGATGAGCGCTATCAAAATATTAATACCAATATTGAGGATATTACTTTAGAATTTACATATACTGAAGAAGGTGTCAGTGTACTGGACAGTACATGGACGCATACCGATTCTACAGTGAGCAGTATTAAAATCGAATTCAGAGGAACAACACTGCAAACTATTACTTATCCTACTGATTTAGATGACTATACTGAGTAAATAAAAATTTTTCATTAAATTAAAGATAAAGGAGGAATTTTATGAAAAGTTATGTTTCAGCGATTGATGGATTAT
>JAQUYJ010000121.1 GCA_028691905.1 Bacilli bacterium | reverse complement strand
CACTTTTGATGATTTCTATCAATTTGTTTTGAGGTTGCCCCGTCATGAATAAATTACTTTGTCCGATCTGCGGTGCTTCTTTAATGAAAGAAGAGAAGTGTTTTATATGTAAGAACAATCATAATTTTGATCAGGCAAAGAGCGGATATGTTAATTTGTTAATAAACAGACCATCAAGCGGTGACAATCTGGAAATGGTTCAAGCCAGACGGCTTATCCTCGAAAAAGGGTATTTTGAACCGATTCGCCAGCATTGTGTCGCTTTGTTCTTAAAACACGGCATTTCATCTTTTCTGGATGTTGGATGCGGTGAAGGATACTATACCAAAGAATTGGCAGCAAACACTTTAGAAAGCTATGGCGTTGATATATCCAAGCAGGCTTGTGATTATGCCGCTAAAAGCGACAAAAAAACTCAATACATTGTAGCCAGTGCCAGTCAGCTGCCGTTTACAGCCCACAGTGTGGATGCAGTAATCCATCTTTTTGCTATGCATCACAGGGAATTCAGCCGTGTTGCAGCAAACTATATTCTGTCCGTCGTCCCTAATCCCGATCATTTGCTTGAATTGAAACAGGATCTGTATGATGAAGTTTATGTTCATCAAAAAGAGGAACCGGATTTTCCGGACTTTTCAATTCATTCTGTTGACCGAATAACATATACTGTCTTTGTGGAAGAGATTACTTCTTTGGTGAAAATGACGCCATACTTTTATACAAGCAACTGGCAGAACTGGAACCATCTCAAACCAATCAATCTTACAATTGATGTTTCCATTTACCTTTTTAAAAGGATGGATAAAGGAGCACTATGAAGAAAAAAAGCAATTTATTATTTATATCCATCATTTTTGTTGCAATAATAATCATTGTTGAAATATTATATATAGCGGATTATCGCGTAAAAAATGAAAACAACTATTATAATATGATGAACGATACCTTCACTTATCACAGTGAAGCTATTTTGGATGTCATTGAAAGTAATATTGAAAATATAGAATTGCGTTTAAATGATTACGCGGTTCAGTTTGTGGAAGAAGACATTACCTATCAGGATGAAGCGTTTCGGTCTACGATTCTCCATTTGGGAACAATCCGAATGATTGATCAGGCTAATTTAACTGGGGAAGAATTGACTGCCCATTTACAGGGCAAGACCCGTTTTATGAATGAAGCAATGGATTATGTGATTATGGCCCCAATCATCAAAGCAGATGCAGTGGATGGCTACATTATCGCTACTCTGGATGAGGCAGCCATTCAAAACCAACTGCTTCATCAGGTTCAAAATGATCAGACCAGAAAGATCGTCGTTTTTAACGGGGAAGGAACCTATCTCGTCAATCGAATCGGCACCAATAATATGATTTCTGATTTTACCGAATTGGAAGTCTCCTCTGCCGGGTCCCTGTTTTCGTTTATCGAACAGCATTCCCTGCAATTCTTTGCCTATGAGCAGGAAAATGAATCTTATTTGGGCTTTTTTAACCAATATGAGGATGATTTCTATGTTTTCATCAGCATGGAAAAAGCGACAGCGGAAGCATACCTATCCGACGGTCAAACCCTCTTTCTTGCTTTTTTAATGAGAACCTCCCTACTGCTTGCTTTTTTGTTTATTTTTGTTTTATTGATTTTATATATTGTTACGAAATTTGTATCCAAAAACGAAATCAAAATAGAAACCATGAATACAACTCTCAATGGGGGAGTAGTACTTACTTCATTTGATCCGAATTTAAAAATCCGCTATGGCAATGAGGGCTTTTATCAATTGCTGGGATACCAGAAAAAGGAAATCGACCAGGTATTTGATGGAAACCTAAGCAATATGATTTATGAAAAAGATATTGATTTCTGCGACAATATCATTGATGAATTAAACAGAATGGGCAGAGCAGAATATAAAATCCGTTTGAAATCCAAAAACAAGGGAATTCTGTGGTTGCATATGAACTGCAGTTACCATTCCTATGACGGAGGAGCAATTACCATTGTTTTACTCGATATTACTGAAAGTAAGACACTGAACTCCGAGATTAAAAGCCTTATTGCAACGATACCGGGGGGAGTGATAAAGCTAAATGCCCTCGATGGTAAAATCCTTTTTGCCAGTGATAGTCTCTATACCTTATTAGGTTATGACAATCAGGAAGCAAAACGCCGTTTTGCCTACTTATCGGAGTTGATTGCAGAAGAAGATTTACCGCTGTATTTACAGGTTATGGGGAAAAAACAGGAAAGCAATTACATTGAACTGCGATTGGTCGGTGCAAAAACAGTCAACTGGGTTTCGATTACGATGAAAAAAGTAATTACGGAAGAAAATGAAGAAATCTACCAATGTGTTATCCTTGATATGAGTGAACAGAAGCAGGCTTCCAATCAACTCCAGCAAGAACTGGCGAAAGCAAGTGTCGTCCTCGAAATGATTGATGAATTTATATGCGAATACGTTATTGGCAGTGATCTCTTGCTGGTGAGCAGGAAACTCGCCCAAATGCTTGACATTCCCGAACAAATCCCGGACTTTACAAAAGAATTGACTGTCAGGTCCTGGATGGAACCAAGTGATTTAGAGAAATTCTTAAAAATGCTTAATGTCACTGCGATTCAATCCCATTACAATATGGATTTTCGTTTACGGCGGGCCAATAATGATTATGAATGGTTCAACATGAAGAGTACTACTTTATTTGAAGAAAATAAACCAATCAAGATTATCAGCAAGATTACCAATATTCATGAACAGAAAACAAGAATGGCCCAGTTAATGGATATTTCGCAGCGGGATTCCCTCACAGGTCTGTATAATAATTCCAACACGATGTTAATCATCAATGATTATCTCCAGGGAAATGGGGCAAACGGCAGCCATGTCTTCCTGATTATTGATATGGATGGCTTTAAAAAAGTGAATGACCGCTATGGCCATGCTTTCGGTGATCAGGCTATTCAGGAATTTGCCCACCGTCTGAAAAAACTGATTGGCAATGCGGATATAGCAGGCCGGATTGGTGGCGATGAATTTGTCGTTTTAATAAAAAATGTCGGCAATAAACTGGCCAATAATCTGGTAAAACGGTTGGTGAAAGATGTAGCCCTGTATCTGAGCTGTGGCTTGGAAAAAGTAGAAATCACCGTATCAGCAGGAGCTGCGATGTATCCTGAACAGGCTCTTTCCTATGAAGAACTCTATAAAAAAGCGGATATAGCCTGTTATGTCGCAAAATCAAAAGGGAAAAACACCTACTGCTTTTATGATGAGGCAATCATGGTAGAAGAAAAAGAAGTTGTCAGTATCGGTTATCATGCCAACGAATCAGAAGCCATTATTTTAAAGGCAATCGATTGGATTGGAAACACACCCTATATAGAACAAGGTATTCGTTTGACTATGGAAGAGGTATGCAACCAATATTTATTTGATAAAATATTCCTGTTCGAACACGATGAACTGGTCAATAAGTATGAAGATACTTTTTATTATAATTATGTAAAGGACCGCATTACCTATCACCCCACTCCTTTTGCCAACAATCCAATCAGCAAGGATGTTATCGCAACCATTGATAAAGACAGCCTTGCCTATGTCAATGATATAGAGACCTTAAAGAAAGTATATCCTTTGGTTTATGATTACCTGGCAGCGGACCAGACAAAATCGATTGTTGCATTTGGTGTATTTGAAGAAGGAAAATTAAAAGCAATATT
>JAQUYJ010000120.1 GCA_028691905.1 Bacilli bacterium | reverse complement strand
GGATTCTCCCTTTAAAGATAAAGTGGGAGGAGGACTGTTTAAGACTGCCAACCCCGGTCGCCTTCGTGACTTTGCGAAGCAGCTGGAAGGAAAACTGGTGCAAAACATCGTACCTTTGGTAGGGCACGGGACAACCAGAACGTCAGTTGCCGGTAAGAATCCACGCCCGCTTACTCAAGAAGAAATCGATATGCAGATGGATTTGGTTGATCAGGCAATGAAGGATGGTGCTTTTGGCGGATCTTTTGGCTTAATGTATCAACCGGGGATGTATGCCAAGCAGGAAGAATTAATTGCTTTCGCAAATAAGATACAGGAATATGAAGGGATTGTTACTGTTCATCCCCGTGCAAATTCAAAAGTTGCATTGGGTTATCCGTTATTTGGAAAACCGCATATCGAACAGGGATTGGATGAAGTAATAACAATCATGAAAAAATCAGGTGTTCGCATGCAGTATTCCCATCTGATATTCGTTGGGAAAAGTTCCTGGAAATGTGTTGAACCGATGTTGAAAAATTTTTATCAGGCAAGAGAGGCCGGGTATGATATTGCATATGATATGTATCCTTTTACATATGGAGCAAGTGTGATGACAGTTGTTCTTCCCAGTTGGTATTTAAAGCTGACAAAAGAAGAAAAAACAAAACCATGGAATCGATTTAAACTTTGGCTAATTATTTCGATTACAAAAAAATTATTGGGAATTGAATTTTCGGATATGGTGGTCAGTTATATTGGCAAGGATTATCCGCAGTATGAGGGAAAAACCGTTGCAGAAATTGCGAAAGAAGAAAATAAGACAGCTTTTGCCATGTATCTGGATTTGGTTGATTTATCCCACGGTCATGGCCGGATGATGTTAGGGAAATACTACAATGAGGATATTATCCGTCGTTTAATGAATGATTCTTTATCCATCTACATGACGGATGCATGGTATGAAGAAACAGGAACCCAAAATGCGGGGACATTTCAGGCATTTCCTTTCTTCCTTCAAAAAACAAAGGAGTATGGTATTCCTTTGGAAGAAACCATCCACAAAATGACGCTAGCAACAGCAAACCGTTTTTCGATTCCGAATCGGGGAAAAATTCAGGAAGGCGCGATGGCAGATATCACTGTTTTTGATTATCAGAAAATTCATATTAATGAAAAAGTACCACATGAAACACCGGAAGGAATCCGATATGTATTTGTGAATGGGCAATTGATTATAAGAGACAACACCTTCCAAAATACTTTTGCCGGAGAAATTATTTTGAAAAACAATCACTGTCGATTGGAATAAAAACGTTTTTACCCTATTTCATTTCTTTGTAAAATGGGTTATAATAGATGGGATTTGTATTTTGGTCTTTCCAAATGCAGATCTGTATGGTATAATAAAGAGTAATCTTAAATGAAAAAATATAGTTTATGGAGGATAAAACATGTCGAAAAAAGTGTTACAATCAATGGATGGAAATCAAGCAGCTGCGCATTGCGCATATGCCTTTACAGAAGTAGCTGGAATCTATCCGATTACGCCTTCTTCCGCTATGGCCGAGTATACAGATGAATGGTCCAGCAAAGGGAAGAAGAATTTATTTGGCGTACCAGTACGAGTAGTAGAAATGCAGTCAGAAGGTGGAGCTGCCGGAACAGTACATGGTTCTTTGCAGGCCGGAGCACTTACTACAACTTACACAGCTTCGCAGGGCTTATTGTTGAAATTGCCTAATATGTATAAAATTGCCGGAGAATTGCTTCCTGGTGTTATTCATGTCAGTGCCCGATCAATTGCTGTTCAAGCATTGTCTATTTTTGGAGATCATCAGGACGTTATGGCTGCACGTCAAACTGGTTTTGCTATGCTCGCTACTTCCAGTGTTCAAGAAATTATGGATTTAGCCGGTGTTGCCCATTTGTCAGCAATCAAGTCCAGTGTTCCATTCTTACACTTCTTTGATGGATTCCGTACCAGCAATGAAATCAACACAGTAGAAGTATTGGATTATGCTGTTTTTGATCGACTGTTGGACCGTGAAGCGGTTGCTAAATTCCGGGCACGTGCCTTAAATCCGCAAGCTCCGGTTACCAGAGGTTCTGCGCAGAACGAAGATGTATATTTTCAGGCCCGTGAAGCTCAAAACAAATATTATGAAGCTGTTCCTGAAATTGTTGAAAATTACATGAAAGAAATTTCAAAGGAAACCGGAAGAGATTACCAATTGTTTGATTATTATGGTGCAAAAGATGCAACTGATGTCATTATTGCCATGGGTTCTGTCTGCGACACAATAAAAGAAGTAATTGACTACATGACAACAAAAGAAAACAAAAAAGTCGGTTTGTTGAATGTACACTTATTCCGTCCATTCTCTGTGAAACATTTCTTGGGTTCTCTGCCAGCAACAGTAAAAAGAATTGCTGTTATTGAAAGAACAAAAGAACAGGGATCTGTTGGGGAACCGTTGTATCTTGATGTAAAATCAGCATTTTACGGAAAAGAAAATGCACCAGTCATCATTGGAGGCCGTTATGGATTATCCAGTAAAGATACTACTCCAGGGCAAATTTTTGCTGTATATGAAAATCTGGAAAAAGGTGAAAAAGCAATTCATTCCTTTACAATGGGTATTGTCGATGATGTAACACATTTGAGTTTGCCAACGACAAAAAACATCAATGTTACAGGAGATGGAGTAAGTCAGTTAATATTCTATGGATTGGGCAGTGACGGTACAGTAGGTGCCAATAAAAATACGATTAAGTTAATTGGTGATAATACTGATTATTATGCCCAAGCTTATTTTGCTTATGATTCCAAAAAATCAGGTGGCGTCACAAGAAGTCATCTCCGTTTTGGAAAGAAACCTATCCGTTCCTCTTACTTGGTAAGTGAAGCAGATTTTATTTCCTGTTCCTTAGATACCTATTTGGAAAAGTATGACATGATTCGTTATTTGAAACCAAATGGACGTTTCTTATTAAATACAGTGCGCAGCGAAAAAGAATTACTTGAATTTATGCCCAACAGTGTTAAAAAAGCATTGGCAGAAAAAAATGCGAAAGTATATATTATCGATGCTGTCAATTTAGCTGTTGAAATTGGTTTGGGTAACCGTACCAATACGATTATGCAATCTGCTTTCTTTAAACTGAATGAGCAAATCATGCCGTATGAACAAGCTCAGGATTTAATGAAAAAATATGCTTATAAATCCTATATTAAAAAAGGACAGCACGTTGTTGACATGAATTATGAAGCAATTGACCGTGGAGCAAATGGATTAAAAGAAATCAATGTTGATCCAGCCTGGGCAAATCTTCCTGTTGAAAAACAGGTGGAAGCCAAACTGCCACACTTTGTCCGCACCATTGCCAATCCAGTAAATGCACTGGATGGATATGATTTACCGGTATCTGCTTTCACAGGCTATGAAGACGGAACCATGCATAATGGAAGTGCAGCATATGAAAAACGTTATATTTCTTCCTTTGTTCCGCAATGGAATTCAGATAACTGTATTCAATGTAATCAATGTTCCTTTGTATGTCCTCATGCTGTCATCCGTCCATTCCTGGCAACACAGGAAGAATTAGTCAACGCTCCGGAAAATACAATTACTATTCCTGCTGTCGGAAAAGGTTTCGAAGGCTTGCAATACGCTATTCAAGTATCAATTGCTGATTGTACCGGATGTGGAAACTGCGCAGATGTATGTCCGGGTAAGAAGGGTGAAAAAGCCCTTGTCATGACTCCAATTGAAGTTGAAATTGAA
>JAQUYJ010000119.1 GCA_028691905.1 Bacilli bacterium | reverse complement strand
ATGAAAAAGATATCCGTATTATTCGCTATTTGTCTTCCTATCAGGAATTGTCAGAAGAGTTACAAGAAAAAATAAATGCCTTGGAAAGGAAATGAAAATATGGAATTTATTAATGATTTGATTCATTGGTTAGAAGAGTATACTAACTTTTATGATATGTGGACGATGATTTTTATAGGAATAGATCTTATTCTTACATTAGTTATTGTACTGTTAGTATATCGAATGATAAAAGTAAGAATTCAAAAGCGGAAAATCTTTTTAATCGTTTTATTGCTGGGCATTTTCTACGCATTAATCAGCATATTCCAACTCCATATTACACAGGGTCTGGTCCATTATTTATTATTTTGGGTAATCGGCATTTTAATTATTGTTTTCCAACAGGAAATAAAACATGGGGTGGAAAGTGCCTTCTATTCAACGCGCAATGAAAATTTGTTTTCAAGCGAAGAAGAACGATTGCAGGTAATCCGTGTTCTTATCCAATCAGCTCAGTATTTATCCAAACGAAAAATCGGAGCACTTATCACGATTGAAAGAGAAGATAATTTGAATACATTCATCGATAAAGCCATTCTTATTAAAGCGGTCGTATCAGAAGAATTACTGACAACATTGTTTACGGTGGGAACACCCACCCATGATGGCGCTGTTATTATTCGAAAAAACAGAATCATGTGTGCAGGAGCATACCTACCATCCACAGATAAATACGACGTTCCCAAGAGTCTGGGAACAAGGCACCGGGCGGCAATCGGACTGAGTGAACGTTACGATGCGATTACAATTGTCGTATCAGAAGAAACGGGTAACATTTCCATTACTGCTGATGGCAATATCGAAGTAGGATTATCCGAGGATAAACTGCATGAATTATTGGAAAGATATTTGATCGTAAAATAAGTTTTATTGAAAAAAAAGCAAATTTATGTTATACTAAGAAAAAGGTAGGATTGGATATGAAAATTGCATTAATAGCCCATGATAAGAAAAAAGATGAGATGATTACTTTTGCACTCACAAATGCAACGTATCTCCAGGAGCATGAATTGTTTGCTACAGGAACAACGGGGCGGTTAATTAATGAAAAAACCAATTTACATGTAACTTGCTTTAAATCAGGTCCATTGGGTGGAGATCAGGAAATAGGAGCACGGGTAGCAACCGGACTAATCGATTTGGTGATATTCTTTCGGGATCCCCTTACAGCACAGCCCCATGAACCGGATATAAGTGCACTGCTTAGGTTATGTGATGTTTATGAAATACCACTTGCAACGAATATTTCAACTGCCAATATGATATTAAGAAAGGATTGTTAATATGGGATTAGATTCATTTTTAGAAATTTTAGGATTTGTCGGATTGGGTTTAGGACTTGGCTTCTTTACTGCGAATATAATAAGCAATAAAAAATGGCCATGGTTAAGTTTTATTATTCTTTTGATTGGAATATTGGCTTATCTGTTCCGCTATTTATCGACGTTCCAGTCTTACTATCAACAATACCTTGCCGGAGTAGCTAATATTGATACGTATTATTTGGGATTGGGAGTACTTGTCTTCCTGGCAATCTTCATTCAATATTTGGGGGATAACACGAAATTTTCCTATAACGGAGAATTACTTCGCTTTGGTGGATTTTATGAAGACAGTAATGTTCTTGCGTACATTTCAAATAAAAATACAATTGTTCAGGCATCTAAAAAATTTCAGGCATTATTAAAAAAGACCGACGTAAAGCAGACTGAATTACAGTTGACTGCTGTCCAGGCTGATGGAAAACCATTAATGCTGAAAGGAATTGAAAAAAGCATTATTCAATGTGAAGGAAAATTAAATGATCCTGTTCATTTCCAATTTGTTTATTCCAATAACCTGGTTTTGGAAATGGATATTATAAAAAAAGCAGTCAAGAAAAACAATAAAAAAATTGGATTCGTATTGCTGGATGCTTCCATTTCCAACAGTTATAAAATGGAAGTCCAAAAAGAAATGAAAAGAAATTTATATATTTACTTGGATTTACTGAGTGAACCCGTCGCTTATTATGATGATGAAGACAAAGCATATATTATGAGCAGAACATTTTCTGAATATATTTCTCATCCGGATCACAAATTGCCGAAAGCGGATTTACGAAAATGGATTCACCTGGATGATGTAGCAAGTTATGATAACAAGAAAACAGAAGAAAATAAATTAAATAAAAATTACTATCGAATTCAAACCAAATCAGGATATGAATGGTTTGAAGAGGGATTCGGACGCTTTTTTGGTCATGATTTCATGATTGTGAAAAAAGCAAATCTGCCTTCCAATGCTTCCGTCAGTATGGGAACCTATAAATCATTGATTAAAAAAGTTACAGATTTATGTGAGCAGGATAAAGAATTTGGTTTAGTGATGATGAATATGAAAAACTTTTCAGCCAGTGTTCAGGGAATGGGGAAAGATTATTCGGATATCGTTTTAAACAAATTCTTTACTACTATTTCCGAAGGCAGTTTGAAAGATCAAGTCGTTCTTTTCAAAATCGGAAACAGTGAATATGTATTTGCAATTGAGGGAAAAGATTATTTTGATCTCGTGATCCGTGACCTCGATAACAAATCATCCGACTTTTTAACACAGGAAGTAATTATCAACAGTAATCATCATCGAATCAATTGTGAATTGGGATTGGTGTATGCACAGGATGTCAAACCATTTGATGCACGAAATATCATTAAAACAGGATTTGACTGTTTAAAAGAAGCAACTGACCCCGAATTTCTGAAAGATTACAGTATTTATCAACCAAAAGAAATCCTGCAACAGGATTATAATTTACAGGAACTTGGAATTAACTTAGAAAAAGATGATTTAAGCGAATTCATGGACGATGTAAAAAAATGAAACAGGAACTGCGAATTCGATTTTTGGAAAAAAGAAAAGAAAACAGAAGCCAAGAACCATTCGTAATAAACCATTTGGAAAAGCTTGTTCGGGACTATGCAAATATCGCTCTCTATATGAAGATAAACAGTGAAGTGGATTTGCATGCTCTTATTGACAAGCTTTTGCTTACTCATAGCCTTTATTTTCCGATTGTGAAAAAGGAATTGGAATTTCGCCAAATGAAAAGCTGGAAAGATCTTGGCGTTGATCGTGCCCATATCGCAGCTCCGCTGAACGGACCAGTAATAGATGTTGCTAAGCTGGATGTTGTCATAATGCCCTGTATTGCAGCAAACATATATGGTTATCGTTTGGGGTACGGAAAAGGATATTATGACCGTGCTCTGAAGGAATACAAAGGTGTCATTATTGGTGTAGTTTATGAAAATTGTTTAATTGAAGATCATTTTGAAACGATAAATGATGTGAAAATGAATTATATCGTTACCGAGAAAAGAATTATAAAAATCGATTAAAGAAGGTGTAATGATGTTTGATGTTATTTTATTAATGGCAGGGAATGCACAGCGAACCAATCTTGGATACAATAAAGTATTTTACCAAATCCTGGAAAAGCCCATTTACCTATATTCATTGGACGTGTTTCTGGAAATGGAAGAATGTGCCCGGATTATTATAGTTGCAAAGAAAGAAGAAATTCCGCTTCTGCGAAGTGTTGAAAACAATCGTGTTTTGGTAGTGGAGGGGGGACCCTTACGCCAAGACAGTGTTTATTATGGCTTAAAACATACGACGCAGCCCCTTATTCTCATCCATGATGCTGCAAGACCAAATATAAAAAAAGAAGATATCATAAAGTTGGTTGCCGAGATG
>JAQUYJ010000118.1 GCA_028691905.1 Bacilli bacterium | reverse complement strand
TGAAATGTTCTGTTTGTGGAGAAGAAAATTACTTAACAGAAAAAAATAAAAAGAATACTCCAGATAAAATTGAACAAATGAAATTTTGTCCTAAATGTAGAAAACAAACTTTACACAAGGAAAAAACTAAGAAATAATTTTCTTATTAAAAAAAGTATGACTGAATCATACTTTTTTTATTTGTTTTTTAGTTGGGCTATTTCTTTTTTATAAGGAGATATTGTTTTTTTTCCGAATTCATCAATAAGAAATGGTGTTTCCAAAATTTTTGGGACAGTGCTAAACCGTTCATCCCTACAGATTCTTTGTAGTGTCTTGAAACCGATCTGCCCTTTTCCGATGTTTTCATGCCGGTCTTTTTTGGAACCCATTTCATTTTTACTGTCGTTCACATGGATTACAGCAATTTTATCCCATCCAACTATTTGGTTCCATTCGCTTAAGACCTCTTCATAGGACTGAACCAAATCGTAACCGCTGTCAAAAACATGACAAGTATCAAAGCAAGCCTGAAGACGGCGATGGGCAATCCTTTGAAAAATAGTTTGAAAATGTTCGAACCGATAGCAGCACTCATTTCCTTTTCCTGCCATCGTTTCCAGAGCAATAACAACGGATGAATCTTTTGTTTGATCAAATATTTCCTTTAAACTTTGAATAATATTGTCAATTCCGATATCCAATCCATTATCCAGGCTGGAACCAGGATGAACTACCATTGTTTTTAATCCGATTTCATCCATTAAACGAATATCTGAGGTGAGCAATGAAACAGCAAATCGCCTTTTTTCTTCATTGTTTTGCGCCAAATTTAATATGTAAGGAGCATGCACTATTACATCGTCAATTGCGATATTGGCATTTTGTAGAACCTGTTTCATTTCCTGGACTTTCATTTCGCTTGCTTTTCTGCGAAATGTGTTTTGGGGGGCACCCAAATAGATCATAAAACAGTTTGCTCCTGCATCGATAGCTTCATTTGCAGCACCCAGTAACAAAAAGGGATCACTGTTACTTACATGGCATCCAATTTTCATTTTCGATGATTTTGCTGATGAAAGAATTCATCAATCCGCTTTCTTTTTATTTTTGACAATTCCTTATTGATAACTTTCATTCTTTTTTTTCGATAACCCGGTTTTACTTTTTTTGGAAGAGGATTTTTAATATGCAATTCTTCTTCTATTTTTGTTTGCTTATCACTTTTTATTCGATAATTTCGTTCCCTTGTTGCGACCAGTACTCCGTTTTTAATTGCTTTGTATTGACAGTGAATTCCTTTTTCTTCCAATTTGTTTAAATACTGATTATCTTCAAAATCATAAAAGGAAAGGCTCTGCCCATTTTGAATCATTCGTGCTGTTCTGCCAGTACGATGAATATAATATTCGATGTCATTTGGCAGTTCATAGTTTATGATATGACTAATACCTTCTACATCCAATCCACGGGCAGCAAGATCGGTAGCAACAACAAACTGAACTCTCCCTTCGCGGATTCTTTTTAAAATCTGCTTTCTTTCGCGCGCATCCATGTCTCCGGATATTTTTTCAACTGCAATGCCATTATCTTTTAAAAAGATAGCCAAATCATCTACCCGGTTTTTCGTGTTAGCGAAAATGATAACCAGATACGGTTGAAACAACTGTAACAGCTGCAGTAATAATTGTTCTTTATTTTTATTTTTTGTTGGAATAAATATATGTTCAATCGTCGATTTGGAAATTGTTTTTTGAACCAAATCAACGAAAACGGCTGATTGTAAATATTTATTCAAAAATGCAGTTAAATTAACCGGAATAGTAGCACTGAAAGAAAGCATTTGAGTTTGCAGGGAAAACTTGGCAAATAATTCATCAATTTCTTCCAATTGGTTTTCTTCAAAAATCATATCAGCTTCATCAATCACAACACTTTCGGCTGTATGAATTTTCAATAAATTGCTCTTCACCGCTAAATCAATTAATTTTCCGATTGTGCCAATAACGATGTGGGGTTGACTTGTTTCCAGTTGTTTTAATTCTGCTTCCCGATTGGTTCCTCCGACATATAGTTTTACAGTGATTTCAGGTCGAAAAGCGATAATTTTATTTGCTTCCTGAAAGATTTGGTAAGCCAGTTCCCGGGTTGGCGTGATAATCACTTTTTGAACACCTTGTGCCAAATCAATATCATTTAAAAGAGGAAGTAAAAAAGCATGGGTTTTTCCCGTTCCTGTCGCACTTTTTCCAATTACACTCCGGTTGTTTTGAATAAGCGGAATAATCTGTTCTTGTATTGGCGTGGGCACAGTAAAACCCAGGCTTTTGATTGCCTGTTCCATGAAAGGTTGAAAATGAAAGGATTGAAAACTCATTGTATAACTCCTTTGCTAATCGGGTAAGTATCATTGATTAATGTAACCTTTACCAAATCATTTGTTTGAACTGCTCCCTGAAAGGTTACCTGGAGGTAATTGCTTGTGTGACCATAAGCGATATTATCCACTACTTTTTCAACAAGAACTTCAACTGTTTTACCTACCCACAGTTTTCGGTATTGAACAGCTTTAATCTTATTTAATTCCAATAATTGATGAACTCTTTTGGTCTTTTCTTCATTGTTTATGTGATCGGTAAACTGATATGCAGCTGTCAGGGGTCTTTTTGAATAAGGGAAAACATGCATTTCGCCAAAATTCATTTCCCCTATAAAACGATACCCTTCCAAAAAATCAGATTCTGTTTCCATTGCAAATCCCGCTAAAATATCAGTAGTAATATTGATGAAGTGAAAAATTGTCCGTATTTGTTTGATTTTTTGACGGTATTCTTCAATTGTGTATTTTCGGTACATATTTTTTAATGTTTTATCGGTTCCACCCTGGAGAGGAACATGTAAATGCAGACAAAAATGATCTTGATAACGTTTTAAAACTGCCAGCAGCTTATCGTTGATTTCTGTTATCTCAATCGAGGATATTCGTACTCTACCTAAATTCTTTGTATTTAAGAAAATATCTTCCAATAAATCAGCAAAATCAATATGAACCAAGTCCTGACCATAACTAGCTGTATTGATACCCGTTAAAATGATTTCTCTCATTCCCTCGTCTGTCAAGAGTTGTATTTCTGATAGGATTTCATCTTTGTTCCGACTGCGGACAGGTCCCCGGGCATAGGGAATGGTACAATAACTGCAGAAGTTATTACAGCCATCTTGGATTTTTACAAAACCTCTTGTTTTGTTATTATATCTTTTGATTTTTATTTCTTCATATTCTTTCACTTTGGAAATGGGATCAATTATTCGTTTTGGATAACGGCTTTCAAATTGCTCCATTACCAGGGAGAACAGCAAATGTCTTTTATTGGTACCCAAAATGATCGAAACGCCAGGAATTTCTTCAATTTTTTCTGGATTGAGTTGGGCATAGCACCCCATTACGGCAATAATCGCATCGGGATTTCTCTTTACTGCCTGACGAATCACTTTCCGGCTTTTGGCATCGCTGACAGCGGTAATGCTGCAGGTGTTTATAATATAAATATCACAAATATCATCAAAGGAAGCCAGTTCAAAACCATGGTCTATAAATTCATTAATAATTGCTTCACTTTCATATAAGTTTACTTTACAGCCCAGTGAATAATAACTTACTTTCATTTTATTCTCCTAATTCGTAACTACACGCACTCATGATAAATAAAGGAGCAGTTTCCGTTCTTAAAATTCTATTTCCCAAACCAACCGGTAAAAAACCATGTTTTTTTAAATTGATTACCTCGGACTGATCAAATCCACCTTCCGGTCCGA
>JAQUYJ010000117.1 GCA_028691905.1 Bacilli bacterium | reverse complement strand
CCACAATTGATGGTGGGCTTCCTGAAACAGGATAACAGCACGTGCACTTTCTGAATGAAAGGCGGAAGGAACATGTTGAACAACCTGTTCCACCAGTTCATTGATCTGTTCTTCCGATAAGGGCGATGTATTGGTCAGTTCGTAACGCGAACGACGCATTTTAATCATATCGATAAAATTTTTATCCATTTTTTTATTCCTTTCTTTTTCTTCCATTATAGCACAGAAAAAAAGATAAGGGGTTTTTTTGCTTTAAAATGGACAGGGAGCATGAATCGTGAACAGTTGGTTGGAAAGAAAAGGAATAAACTTCATTTCCAGGCAATGGAGCTGGAGACGGGAAGCGGGGTTTCCCCCATACAGCCTGTCTCCTATAATCGGTGAACCGATTGAAGCGAGATGGACCCGAATCTGATGTTTACGTCCCGTCACAATTGCAACCGTCAGCCTGATATCTGCTTTTTCCAGTTTTTTACTGATAATATATGTAATCGCATCTTTTCCTGTTTGGGAGATCCGCTGTTTGTTTTGATGGCGGTCTTTTCCGATTTTTGTTGTAATCTGATCGATAACGGGTTTTGTCTTAACCAGGCACTGATATTTTTTTTCCACCTGATGCACTGCAAACAGATGATTGAAATAAGCGTGAGCCAGTGGATGCTTGGAAAATAAAACAGCACCGCTTGCTTCCCGGTCGAGCCGATGGATGGGCAGAGCCTGTTCACTGCTCGCCCGCAGATAGGTATTCACTCTTCCCAATAAATCATCAACCGCAGTACCGTCATCATGAATCAGCAGAAAGGGCGGTTTATTCACAATCAGCATGTCATCATCTTCATACAGAATATCAATTGCACCCTTGCAATAGTGATTTTGTTTGCTCACAAAAGAGCAGTCCATATCCAGGCAGTCCCCTTCCTGCAGGACAGAATCAAAAGTAACGGTTTGGTCATTGACTCTTACCCAGTTTGGATTTGCAAATGTCTTTTTGATATGGGTATATTCAAAAAACTCTTTAATTGTTTTACCGGCCAGAAAAGAAGGAATGATTTTCTTCATTTCATTTTTTCCTCCAATTCTTCCTCAGTCAGTAAAGCAATAATACTTCCCTGTGCCTGAAGAGCGAGAACCTGCATAATATGTTCTTTCTTCGCATTTTCCAAAACAACCAGATAATCAGTATGCACATCAACCCTTGTATCTACAAAACCACCCCATGCTTCTATTTGTTTAATCAACTCACTTTTTTGGAGTTTGCTCGGTGATCCCGATAAAACAAACAAAGAATCCAAAAAGAACTCCTGAGCAATAAAAACTGATTGTTTTCTTCGTCTGGGAAGACGGGTTGTATTGCGGTATTTAGTGGGGCTGAATAAGCCAAACCGCAGTTCCAATCGGTCATACAGCTCTCTGGGTGTATCTACCTGATGCATTTTCATTCCTCTTTCGATAAGCGCAACACAGGCACTTGCATCACTTAAAGCGTTATGATGATCCAACTCAATTTCCAAATGACCGGCCACGGTATGCAGACGATGATTGATCAATTCGTGGTTGGGCCACAGTTTTCTGGCAATCTGAACGGTACAGCCAAACCGAAAAGTAGGTTTGACAAGACCATACTTTTCCAGACATTTGTTTAAGACAGCAAAATCAAATCCCGCGTTGTGCGCAAAAACAAGCTGATCAGCAAAAACGGATTCAATTTCTGGCCATACTTCATTGAATTTCAGCGCATCACGAACCATATCCGGTGTAATGTGATGGATACCGACATTAAAATAGGAAAATTCTTCATCAGGATTAATTAGTATATGGCGCGTTGAAACAATTTTACCGTTTTCCACGCCTACAATCCCAATACTGCACGCACTGGCAAGAGAGGCATTGGCTGTTTCAAAATCAATTGTGTAATAATCCATCCCCACTCCAATCTAGCGTCGCAGCTGTCTGCTTATCGCCTTCATTTTTTCTTTGTCTACTTTAATGATTTTACGGTCATAAGTCAACAATCCGTTTATTTCATCTTCCACATCACTTAACTGTGTATAAATACAGGCACATAATCCGTTTTCCAGTTTAGGAATGATTTCTCCTTCATAAAGTACCAGAAGCGCATCTTCCAATGCTTCTTTGGTTGGGAAAATCCGATATCCGAATTGCTTTTCCAGATTGAATACGTGATCCTCCACTTTCAAACCATACCCACCGAATTCACTTAAAACCCAAGGTCTTTTTCCACTGTCATCGGGGATATTACGATAATAGATGTGCTTGCTGATGACATCGGACTGCTTCTGTTCATACCATCCTGATGTGGCATCGATTATTCTGGTAGGATCTGTTTTTTTAGCGATTTCATAACATTCATCACTTTCAAACTGTCCCCATCCTTCATTGAATATCGTCCAGTAAACAATACAGGGATGATTGGATAAATGATTCATGGTCCCTTTCATCGCTTCTACAAAAATAGTTCTTGCTTCCCTGTTTGGATTCTTTTTATGATCATCAAAATGCTTTTTTCCTAAAAACGGTAAAACGGTATCTTCCAGTAATGAATAACTGCCGTTGTTGACCATATCCTGAAAAACCGCCATTCCCAACCGATCACACAGTTCATACCATACCAACGGTTCAATTTTGATATGTTTGCGAAGGCAGTTAAAACCCATTTCCTTCATCTGGATGATGTCATTCTCGTAGGCTTTGCTGTTTGCAGGCAAATATATTCCATCACTGAAATACCCCTGGTCGAGAACACCGTGGAAAAAGTAAGGTTTGTTGTTTAAGCGGAGTACCGGAAAGGCACCCTGTTCTTCAATATCAATTTTCCGCATCGCGAAATAACTGGACACCCGGTCGGTTCCGGCCTGCAAATGAACTTGATAAAGCGCTGGGTCTTCCGGTGACCAGGGATGAAGTTCAGGTAGTCTGATCGTTATTTCGTCTGTAAAGGATGATTCGCTTATTGTTTTTCCTGCAAAGACAATTTGGACTTTCTTTTCCTTTTTGCCCCCTCTGACCTCAATCGTGATACTTTCGTCATCAAAATGAGTGCGATAATTGATTGCTTCGATATATTCGGTCGGTACAGCTTCCATCCAAACAGTTTGCCAGATGCCACTGATTGGGGTATACCAAATACCACCCCTTTTCTTTCGTTGTTTACCGTGGGGGTATATTTGTCTGTTTTCATCGCGGACCTGAACAATCAATTCTATTTTTTCATTTAGATAGGGGGTCAGTTCAACAGAAAACGGTAGATATCCGTTTTTATTTTCCAATACTTTTTGACGGTTGATATAGATATGGGCAATCTGATCGACTGCTCCAAAATGAAGCAAAACCCGTTTTTCTTTCCATTCCGACGGGACTGTAATTTCCCTGCGATAAACCAGAAACTCGTTTTTCTTCAGTGTTTTCTGCACTCCTGATAAAGCGGATTCCAGCGGATAGGGAACCACAATTTTTTGACTGAAATGATTTGGTAAATGGGCTGATTGTACGATTTCCATGTCCCAAGATCCATTAAGAATCTGATAGGGAGTTCGGACCAATTGGGGTCGGGGATAGTCATTCCATTCAGGATTATCTGTATATGGAGTTGATAGGGACGCTGTTTTGATTCGCAATTTTTTTATCAGAATGACAGTTAAAACCAACAGCAGAATGCTTACTCCCGCACTCGCCAAAAAGACCTCTTTGGTTGCTATTTTGTTTTCAACTCCGTCGATTAATATAACTTCGCTGGACTGGATTACCAAATCACCGATCCAGGGACCGATTATCATAGGCAG
>JAQUYJ010000116.1 GCA_028691905.1 Bacilli bacterium | reverse complement strand
TCTACTCCCATCGGACCCATCTTTTTTGTCGGGCATGTGATTTAAAGGTGGAATATACCCCAGAACTCTCTTTTGCGGGGAATATCAGCCATCACAATGTCCTGGAATGGTTTGAAGAACAGGAGCGATGGATGGCTCAGCTTCCAATTGAGAAAGACAAAACTGTCTTTCAGGATGAAGATGTCCGTGTTTTTCATGTCATTCGCCTGAAACGCAAGGAATTAATCAATAGGGGAACGCTGTTGATTAAAACGGATGGTCTGCTTGCGAAGAGCAAGGACAAAGAACAGTTTTTCTCCTATGAATCGATCAAGGAAATGACCGTTGTCGGAAAACACAAATTAAACTTTTATATTGATCAGGAAACGTATCAGTTAAAAGGACAGAAAGATTTTAATGTATTAAAAATTATACAGTTATTCTATCATTGTAAAGGAGATAAAGATGAATTTTTGGGACTCTGAGATTTGGGTAGCGATTGTACAGTTTGGAATTATCTTTTCCATTTTATTGTTTTCCAATGCCCTGAGAAGAAAAGTAAGTTTTATTCGTAAAAGCCTGCTTCCAACCGCTGTAGTGGGTGGAATTGTTATGCTCATTTTAAAGTTTATTCCTTTCGTACAGGATTTCATCGACAAGAGCTTCCTGGAAATGATTACCTATCATACACTGGGGCTTGGTTTTATCGCATTGGCACTGAAGGTTCGCAAAAAAAGAGAAGGCAGTTCAATGGTTATCATTGATACGGGAGCAATTACGGTTTCTACCTATGTTCTTCAGGGAATTGTGGGCTTACTCATAACCTTATTCCTGTCCCTTAGCCTGATGCCTGATTTATTTGCATCAGCCGGACTGTTGCTTCCCCTTGGCTTTGGTCAGGGACCGGGCCAGGCACTTAACTTTGGGAAAATATACCAGGGGATGGGTTTTGTCGGCGGAACGGATTTTGGACTGGCCATAGCCGGTGTTGGTTTTCTGGTAGCCTGCCTTGGCGGGGTTCTCATCCTCAATATCTGGCGGGCACAGGGTAAGATTAAAATCAATACGGAAAGCGGACCAAGAGCTTTGGTTTCGCCGATGGAAGTGGATGCTCCGGAAGAAATACCCCTGACGGAATCCATTGATAAGTTTACAATTCAGATGGCTTTTGTCGTGTTTTCTTACTTTTTAACCTATCTGATCTTAGTCGGATTAACCGAACTGACCACTTTTCTAGGTGATTTTGGCGAAAATACCATCAAACCATTGTTATGGGGATTTAACTTTTTGTTCGGTGTATTGGTTGCTACCATTGTCGGTACTGTATTAAGAAAACTGAAAAGTTCTACAATCATGACCAGACAGTATCCCAACAACTTCATGCTGAACCGAATCGGTGGATTCATGTTTGATATTATGGTCATTGCATCAATCGGTGCGATTGAAATCAAAAATATCGGTCATGTCATCATTCCGTTCCTGTTGATCTGTCTGATTGGTGGTTTTGTCAGTTTTCTGTATGTGAATGCCATCTGTAAGCATGTCTATCCTTCGTATCGCTATCAGGCCTTTTTCTCGATGTTTGGAATGTTAACCGGAACAGCAAGCACAGGAATGATTCTCCTTCGGGAAGTGGATCCCAATTTTGAAACCCCAGCTGCGACCAATCTTGTTCTTCAGAATTTCCCGGCGATTGTTTTTGGGTTTCCGCTGATGCTGCTTTTGACGTTTTCACCCCTGGGTACCCTGCAGTCATTCATTACTTTGGGAATTCTCGCTTTGATGTTTGTTGGATTTAATGTGCTGCTGCTTCGAAGAAAAATATTTAAAAAGATGAAAGGGCAGGAAGGAGTCTAGACTCCTTCTTTTTTTGGATAAAGTTGGTAAAAGGGATGAAAAAAAGCGGAGTATATGGTATAATAAAAAAAGAGCATTTCAGAAAGGAGGGAAAAGATGGACGACAGGAAAAAGAAACCCCAGGAACCAAAAGAAGATCAGGTTACAAAAGAAACAGAAGAAGAAATCGAAAAATGGATGGAACAGTTGAGTCAGGAAGGCCTGCCTAAAGGAAAAATCATTCGGGTGAAGATGCCTAAACGTACACCCATCTTTATTCTTCTGGAAACCCTTTTAATGTTTCTTATCAATATACTGTTATTTCTTAGTTTAACCGGATTTTTTGAGTGGGCCGTTTATGAATCGATTCTCGATTTGATTTATTTTATTCTTATCTTTACCGGTATCGAATTGATCCTGAAAAATGCGATTCATCTTTTTTTTCCAAAATTAATTATCAAGAGTTTTGGTCTTTTACTGATGATTCCCCCATTTGTGGCCCTGCCCCTGGGACTCTTTCTTGCAAGTAGCTGGGTTCACATGCACTCACTGGGCCTGTTAATTCTTTCCTTTGTTATTTTATTAATCATACGCAGTGTATTTCGAAATATTCTCATCAATTTACCAAGGAGAAAATAATATGATAGAATCCGTTTTTGTAGAACAGTTGGTTCAGGACTGTAAATTAAGTTATCTGTGCGGTGCGGAGTGGAAAGAACGGGTAATCACCCGATCGGTACTGTCCCGCCCCGGTGTAGAAATTTATGCCAATTATTTCCGGTTTTATGAAAAAGACCGCCTCCAGATTATCGGCAGCAAAGAACTTCATCTGTTTTTCATGCTGAATGAAGAAGAGCAGCAAATCCGCTTGACAAATCTTTTTCAGCCCAATCCCCCCGCTTTTATATTCACAAAGCATGTGGAAGCAATTCCGGAACTTTTCTTCCGGTATGCAGCCCAATATCAGATTCCCCTGATTCAGTCCGAACAGACAACTACGCTTTGTATTGCGAGTCTGTCGACGTATCTGGCTGAAAGGCTGGCCGAGAAGAAGTCCATGCACGGCGTGATGATGGATATCAAAGGGGTAGGGGTACTGATTACCGGCAAGAGTTTTGTTGGAAAAAGTGAATCCGCCCTCGAATTGCTCCACCGCGGTCATACCCTGGTATCCGATGACCGAGTTGATGTCATTCAAACCCAGGTCGGTGAAATATTCGGGAGTGCTCCCGAACTGACAGAACGCCTGATGGAAGTAAGAGGACTTGGTTTAATCGATGTCGTTGAACTGTTTGGGGTGGGTGCCTACCGCAAAAAGAAAAAGATTATGCTGATTGTGGACTTGGTGAAATGGGATCCGACCCATAATTACAACCGCTTGGGGATGGAACAGGAATCAGAAACGATATTTGATACGCCGATTCCCAAAGTGACGATTCCGGTGCAACCGGGAAGAAACCTCGCAACTTTAATTGAAGTTGCAGCAATGAACTGGCGGCTGAAGAGTTTTGGCCGGGATGTTGTTCAGGATTTTGTTGATAAATTAAATAGCATAGTCAAAGGAGAACAAAAATGATTTTTCTATTCGATCACACATCGATTAATCCCTTAAGTCCTACTGCATTTACTATTTTCGGAATAGAAATTGGCTGGTATGGTATTTTCATTATGACAGGTGCCCTGATTGCCCTGATTGTGGGCCTGCGGGCAGCAAAACGCTTGGGTATAGATGAAAACCTCATTATTGACGGCTTTTTGTGGGGGCTCATTATTGGAGTAGTCGGCGCACGGTTGTGGTATGTTTTCTCGGAATGGGATTTATATAAGGACGATCCAATCACGATTATTACAGGTATGCGCAGCGGGGGACTGGCTATTCACGGTGCAGTCGTCTTTGCAGGCACCTTTGCTGTATTGTTTTGTTTAAAAAAGAAAATAAATTTATGGGTTATTGTCGAGTTTTTGGCGACTGGATTTTTAATTGGTCAGATTTTTGGCCGTTGGGGT
>JAQUYJ010000115.1 GCA_028691905.1 Bacilli bacterium | reverse complement strand
TCTCTACCAAGTCCAACAATTCTTTATCTTCTACCGCGTCGCATTTATTTAAAAATACTACTATGTTCGGTACGTTTACCTGTCTGGCCAACAATATGTGCTCTCTGGTCTGCGGCATCGGTCCGTCCAATGCGCTTACTACCAATATAGCTCCGTCCATCTGCGCTGCTCCGGTTATCATGTTCTTTACATAATCGGCATGTCCCGGACAGTCTATGTGAGCATAATGTCTCTTCTCCGTAGAATATTCTACGTGGCTGACTGCTATCGTTACGATCTTCGTATCGTCTCTTCTTCCCTGTGACTCTGACGCTTTTGCTACCTGATCGTATGATATATATGTCGCTAATCCTTTGTCTCCCAATACTTTCGTTATCGCTGCCGTCAATGTCGTTTTACCGTGGTCTACGTGCCCTATCGTCCCTACGTTTACGTGCGGTTTTGATCTATCAAATTTCTCTTTTGACATTTTACTTACCTCCGTTTTATTTACTGCAATTATTAAAATTCTTTAAATTCGTAAGCCGAGGATGGGAATTGAACCCACGACCACCTCCTTACCAAGGAGGTGCTCTACCACTGAGCCACCTCGGCACACTCAGAGCATAACTCTAAAAAGCGGGAGACGGGAATCGAACCCGCGTGGCCAGCTTGGAAGGCTGGAGCACTACCATTGTGCTACTCCCGCACAAAACATGGGGGCGAATGGATTTGAACCATTGTAGGGCGAAAGCCCGACAGATTTACAGTCTGTTGCCATTGGCCGCTCGGCCACACCCCCGTATTTCAAAAAAACGAAAAAAAACACTCTCATTATCTGAGAGTGTAAGTATTGTATATAAAAATATGAAAAAAGTCAACACAAATATTTATAATGTTTTTTTCTAATAAAAACAGAAAAAACAATACCCGAATATTTTCAAATTTAAAACAGAAAATTATTGAAAATAAATAAATATGTACTATACTATATTTGCGAGGAGGACAGTATGGAAAGAAAATGGATTAAAATTTCCGACAAAAAAGCATTTACGCTTGTTGAACTTGTAATCGTAATTGTTATTGTAGGAATTTTGTCCACTATTTCCGTTACTGCTTACTCTTCGCTTGCGTTAAAAGCAATTGAAGCAGAAGGCTCTTCTCTTGTTAATTTTATAGTAACAAATGAAGTTACTTATCAAATAGAGAACGGAACTTTCTTTGATGTTCCCAGTCATACAACACAATCGGACCAACTCGGAGTTAATATGGGTATATCAAAATATTTTCAGACATTTAAAGCTACCGTAAGCGTTGATGATGAAGGAGAACCTTTTGTTTTTGTAGTTGTAAAGGGCAACTATAAAAATAAGGAAATTACTTTATCCTTAGGCCGTTCATCTATGGGAGAGTCAAGCGGTATTCTTAAAAACCCTGATGCAAATGATGAAGCTGCGGCAAAAGCAATTTGCAAACAGCATAGAGAGAGACACAGATACGGGAATAACGGAAATGGCAACGACAACGGAAACGGGACAGGCAACGGCAAAGGCAATAACGGAAATGCCAACGGTCAGGATAACGGCAATGGCAATAACGGTAACGGAAATAACGGAAACGATAACGACGGGTACGGAAATAACGGAAATGGCAACGATAATGGAAACGGAACAGGAAACGGTAAAGGCAATAACGGAAATGCCAACGGTCTTGATAACGGCAATGGCAACAACGGTAACTGATGCTGAAACAAAAAAGGAAATTTAAAATTTAGTTTTTATTATACTTTCCCACTTATAGTTCGGAAAGTGTTTTTTTATGGATAAAAAAAGAAATATTCTTCCGATTATTTATCAAAAATAAATTCAAAAAAGCATTGAAAAAAAACAAATATGTACTATACTATAAGCGGAAGGAGGGTGTTATGGAAAGAAATTGGCATATACCCACCGACAAAAAAGCATTCACATTGGTTGAACTTGTGATTGTAATCGTTATTGTTGGTATTTTGTCAACTATTTCCGTTTCAGCTTATTCTTCTCTTTCGTTAAAAGCAATTAAAGCAGAGGGCGCGTCTTTATTAAGTTTTATTGTTAAAAATGAAGTGACTCATCAAATAGAAAACGGTTCTTTTTTAGGCATATTGCAAAAAACAGATAAATCAGATGAGCTTGGCGTTGATTTGAATATATCAAAATATTTTCAGACATTTCAAGCAATGTTAAGCGTAGATGACCAAGGCAATGAATTTGTGCTTGTTGTTTTAAACGGAACATATAAAGGACAGACAATTACCATGTCTTTGGGACGTTATTCTTTGGGGTCATCCACCGGAATTTTAAAAGGGCAGGAAGCGACAGATATCGCTAAAGCTATGAGAATAGCAATAAATAACGGGAAAGATAACGGCGGCAACGGAAATAACGATAAAACTGATAATCCGAATGACGATAAAAGTCAGGGACAGGGGACAGGGAACGGGAATGACAATAACGGAAACGGATAAAATATATTTCAAATACTCTTTTACTTATTTTAAGAGGGTATTTTTTTATTGTTTGCATTGTATTTAATATATGTGGTAAAATCACCGATATTATGAAGCTGTTTAAATTTTTTTTTGTATTTTTATTTATTTTTTTGTGTTTAAAATCTGTTTTCTGCGAAGACCTTACGGTTTCTTTTATTGACAGAACAAATTCTGACAATATACAAATTGAGCTGAACCAGATATTGCTGTTAGAAGGCTTAAAATTAAAAAATATGAAAGTATCAATTCCTTATTACGTAAAAAACAATATCAACTATCCGTATTTTTCTTTTGTTGATATAAAATTTAAAGCTTATGTTTTAAATTCAATAAAATACAGTACAATTAACGGAACTCCTCCGGATACCGTAAAATATAAAATTTCAAGAATAAGACAGACTGTTAACAGCGAATCAGGTATTTATGCTTCAACTTTTGTTACGTTTAACGATCTTATAGAAATAGAATGCTTTATAGTAAAAGATAAAAATAAAATGAAAATTTTGTGGCCCGGAAAGAAAGACGCTAAATCCAAAACATACATATCATTTTTTTCCGTTAAAGACGCTAATTTAAAAGGACGGATAGAAAACGAAATTTTAAGCAGATATAAAATTGAGATTATAAAAAATGATGACAATAATAGAACAAAAACAAAATCTTGAAGACATATTTAAAACAATACTGGTTCCTCTTTTAGTCGGTATTTGTTTTATAGCGTGGCTTATTTATCTTTTTAAATCTCCGGTTATAATGTTCCCGTCCGTATTGATTTTATTTTTTATAATTTATTTTATATCCGGTTATATTTTCGGCGGCGTTTTACTTTCCTTTGCTGTTTCGGCGGCAATGTTCAGTATTTTTTTTGCAGATACGATATATATGCAGATTTTGCTTCTATGTGAGATTATCTGGATTATCCTTGTTTTTTTTACCGTTGAATACCACAGAAACAGATATATTACTTCAAAAAAACAGTCTCGTGTAGATAATGAAGTATTAAACAGGGATATAGCGCTTTTGCAATCCGCAATAGATGAAGATGAGAAGAAATCTGCAGATTTTACTCAAAGAATGGAAATATTTCAAACATTTGAAACAATAATAGCTTCGCTTGAACAAACTTTAAGCGAAAAAGAATTATTGAAACTTGCTTCAGAACTGACAATACGATTTATAGGCAAAGGGAAATGGAAAATAAAAAGATATTCACGCAGAGATATATTTGCGAAATACGTTAAAACTACAAGCAGGCCGCTTCTTATAACCGATACCGAAAACGATAAAAGATTTGCACCGAATAATTATAAAAAAT
>JAQUYJ010000114.1 GCA_028691905.1 Bacilli bacterium | reverse complement strand
GGGTATTACAGTAAAAATCGGTCAGGATAATACAATTAAAGCAATGGAAGATTGTACGATGACTTCGATATCGTATGATAACGACGCCGGTGATCGGGGAGCTATTGCTGTCATCGGACCAAAAAGAATGGAGTATCAAAAGGTTATTCCCCTTTTGGAATATATTTCCAAGCACTTAAAGAAGATGTAGGAGAAAGACATGGAAAAAGAGAATTTAAATCGTTATCGTGAAGAAGAAAAAGAAATGGAAACGGATGAAATCCCCATGAAGGAAGAAGAAAAATCCAACAATGAAGAATGGAATAAATTAAAAGAAGAATTTGATAAAATGAGTAATTCCTACGTTCGTTTGTATGCAGATTTTGAAAATTATAAAAAGCGAACAGCAGAGGAACGAATAAAAGAAAGAAAATATGCCAGCCAAAGTTTACTGGAACAATTGGTTGCTGTCGTTGATATTTTTGATAAAACGATTAATATGAAAACAGACGATCCTAAATTAAAAAACTTTTTAATTGGATTTGAAATGATTAATCAAAATTTTAAAACCATTCTCGAAAAAGAAGGAGTAAAAAAAATTGTTGCACTTGGTGCAAAATTCGATCCAAATTTTCATCATGCCTATGATGTGAGTTGGGATGAAAACAAGGAAGAAGATATCATTTTGGAAGAAATTCAAAGTGGATATACCTATAAAGATCGTTTATTACGACCGAGCTTGGTAAAAGTAAATAAAAACACGAAAGGAAATGAAGAAAATGAGTAAAATTATAGGAATTGATTTAGGAACTACCAATTCATGTGTTGCAGTGATGGAAAGCGGCGAAGCGAAGGTTATTACCAATGCGGAAGGTGGGCGAACAACTCCATCCGTTGTCGCTTTCAAAGACGGTGAAATTCAGGTCGGTGACATTGCGAAACGTCAGGCCATTACCAATCTAAATACCGTTTCATCGATAAAAAGGTTAATGGGAACTACCCAAACAGTAGAAGTAAATAATAAAAAATATACACCTCAGGAAATTTCCGCGATGATCCTGCAGAATTTAAAAGCCACTGCTGAGAGTTATCTTGGCACGAAAGTTACAGAAGCAGTTATTACTGTTCCGGCTTATTTCAATGATGCACAAAGACAAGCAACAAAGGATGCCGGTCGCATTGCCGGTTTGGATGTAAAACGAATCATTAATGAACCAACAGCCGCTGCACTTGCTTATGGAATTGATAAAAAAGATAAAGAACATACTGTTTTAGTGTTTGACTTGGGTGGAGGGACATTTGACGTTTCCATCCTTCAATTAGCAGATGGAACTTTTGAAGTTATTTCTACATCGGGTGACAATCGCTTGGGTGGAGATGATTTTGACCAAGTTATCATTGATTGGATGGTTGCAGAGTTTAAAAAACAGGAAGGTGTCGACTTAAGCAAAGATAAAATGGCCTTGCAACGTCTGAAAGACGCAGCTGAAAAAGCGAAAAAAGAGTTATCGGGAATCACAAAAACCGATATCAGTCTTCCCTTTATTTCCATGGGAGTCAATGGACCCGTTCATTTAAATATGCAGTTAACACGTGCCAAATTTGATGAATTAACCCGTCATTTGGTGGAACGTTGTATTAATCCGGTGCGCCGTGCCTTAAGTGATGCGAAAATGACACCAAAAGATATTGACGAAGTATTATTGGTGGGTGGTTCAACAAGAACTCCGGCTGTGCAAGAATTGGTAAAAAAAGAGCTGGGCAAAGAACCAAACAAGAGTGTAAATCCAGATGAAGTTGTTGCGATGGGAGCTGCCATTCAAGGCGGCGTATTAAAAGGGGACGTAAAAGATGTACTGTTACTGGATGTAACCCCATTATCTTTAGGAATCGAAACGTTGGGTGGTGTATTTACTAAATTAATAGATCGGAATACAACCATTCCTACTTCCAAATCTCAAATTTTCTCCACTGCTGCAGACAATCAACCTGCTGTTGATATTCATGTCCTGCAGGGTGAAAGACCAATGGCAACAGATAATAAAACACTTGGCCGTTTTCAATTGGGAGATATTCCTCCTGCACCAAGGGGCATCCCTCAGATTGAAGTTTCTTTCGATATTGATGCCAATGGTATAGTGAATGTCAGTGCCAAGGATTTAGGTACTGGTAAGAGTCAAAAAATTACAATTCAAAATGGTTCCGGCTTAACTGATGAAGAAATAAAACGAATGGTCCGTGAAGCAGAAGAAAACGCAGAATCAGATAAACAGCGAAAAGAATTGGTCGATGCTAAAAACGAAGCGGAACAGATGATATTTGCTACCCGTAAAGCGATGACGGATTTGGGTGCTGAAGTGACGGAACAAGAGAAAAAAGACATTGAAGTAAAAATAGCTGATTTGGAACAAGTTCTTAAGACAGACGATACAGCAAACATTAATCATAAAAAAGAAGAATTAGCAAAAGCAAGTCAAAATATCGCGATGCGTGCTTATCAAAAAACACAGCCAAATCAGGAAAATCAACAAAAAAGCCAAGAAGATGATGTAGTAGATGCTCAGTTTGAAGACGAAAAGTAATTTTAAATAGAAACGAGGAACACTATGGCCAAACGAGATTATTATGAAGTGCTTGGAGTATCCAAAACTGCTTCAGAAGATGAAATAAAAAAAGCCTATCGTACACTGGCAAAAAAATATCATCCTGATGTCAGCAAAGAAGCCAACGCTGCAGAAAAATTTAAAGAAGTACAGGAAGCTTATGAAATACTAAGCGATCCTCAAAAAAGAGAACAATACAATCAATTTGGCCATGAAGGTCCCAACATGGGATCCGGTTTTGGTGGTTTTGATTTCGGTGGTGGTTTTGGCGGTTTTGAAGATATTTTCTCATCCTTCTTTGGTGGAGGGAGACAGACTTCAAAAACAGGTCCAATCCGCGGTAAAAGTTTAAAGACAGCAATGGTTCTTTCCTTTGAAGAAGCTGCATTCGGAGTGGAAAAAGAGATTTCAATCAATAAATATGATACTTGTTCGACCTGCAGTGGTACGGGAGCTCAATCGCATTCCGATATTGAAGTCTGTAAAAGATGTCATGGAACCGGTAGAGTTATTGTTGAGCAGAATACCATGTTGGGTAGAATGCGTACAGAATCTGTCTGTCCGGAATGCCAAGGGGTAGGAAAAACAATCCGCAACAAATGTGGTACTTGTCATGGCGAAGGCCGTATTAAAACAACTAGCAAAATTAAAGTTCGTATTCCTTCCGGAGTGGATGACGGCCAAACATTAAGTCTTCCCGGCAAAGGGGAAGCAGGTTTGAATGGTGGACTGCATGGTGATCTTTATATCAGTATTTCCGTGAAACCGCATGAATTCTTCGTCCGTGATGGCTTGGATATTTATTTGGAAATGCCAATTACCTTCTCCCAGGCAGCTCTTGGTGCATCTTTGGATGTTCCTACGCTTACGGGAACCAGTGTTTTAAAAATTCCTGCTGGTACCCAATCGAATACCAAGTTTAAAATAGCAGGAAAAGGAATTCTCAATAACCGAAACGGAGTATCCGGCAATCAATTTGTTGTTATTAATGTTGTTACACCTACAAAATTAAGTGGCGAACAGAAAGATTTATTTACGAAATTATCCAAAACCAATGAAACTGCCACAAATTCAACATTTGATAAAATAAAAAGTTTTTTTAAAAAGAACTTTTCCTAATAGTACCTACCCTTTGCGGTAGGTTTTATTATATAATGAATGAAAAAAAGCACTTTATGTGCTATAATAAATAAAGGTGATTTTATGGCGACTAAACAAAGATATTATATTCAATCTCAACAAATAAG
>JAQUYJ010000113.1 GCA_028691905.1 Bacilli bacterium | reverse complement strand
TTTATTTCTTGCAACGACAAAATCTTTGATTTCATAGTTGGTGCTGCTGGAAAATACAAAGAAACCACTTGTATATCCTGCTGCTTCTATCCAGGCGGCTGTCGCTGCTGCAGTATGATGAACATAATTATTGATAAATTGGATATTACTGATTTTTCCTGTTCCAGTAACTTTTGCTGCACCAGTGAAAGCAAGGCCGTTGATAACGATTTTTTCAACATTGGTTGCTATGGTAATCGTTCCACTGAGTGTTGCTTCAGCAACTCTTGTTCCTGTATTCGGATTAATGTAAGCATTTGGTCCCTGTAAAGTAAGATTACTCTTGGAAATCGTAATATTTTCGCTGCTGTCTCCAGCAATCAATACTTTGCCGGTTGCAGCATTCACTGCTTCAACCAAAGTAGCAAAAGCGGTTGTCCCGAAAGTATATTCGACCCCCAGGTAATTGACAGCTGTTCCGGCTGCTGTTCCTGATAAATCCGGATTAAAATAAGTGTCAATCAGTTCAACAGATATTTCACCTATCCATTTGGCGTACAATTTCTTATTCTGAGCAAAATCAATCACTTCGATTGCCTCCCCCCTGAATAATGGATTGTCATACCAACCGCCAAAAGTAAAACCGGATTTGGTTGCCGGACTGATTGAAAGCGGTACATCCACAAGCGAATAACTGGTCGGGTTGGCACTGGAATTGACACCATCATTTAAATAATATGTGATAGTATATGGTGCAACATCAAGATATCTGGCATAAAGTGCTAAATTCTGTTTACTCAAATCCTCCAGAACAGATAAATTTTCTCCTGAGAAAGTACTGTCTTCATACCAGCCAACAAATACATAACCTGCCTTGGTTGGAACGGGAAGGGTAAACGGAAGTGTCAGATTGGAATAAGTGGTTGAAGCATCCTCGGGAAGTGTTCCGCCATTGACTTGGTAAAGAAGGTTGAACGTTATTTCTTCTTCTTCCCAGCCGGCATATACATCGATATTTCCAACTTCATCAATTGACGTAATAGCATCACCACTTAACTCAGCAGTAGTAAACCAACCCAAGAAAACAAAACCACTTTTGGTTGGTTCAGTTAGGGTGAGTGGTAAATCATTCTCGTCAAAATTGACGGGAGTAGTTTCTTCCCCATCATGATAGGTCAGAACATATGTCTGAAGCGAAACAACAACAGTAATAACCACTTCAACATCTTCATACTCTTTCAGTGAAGCGGTGATAGTCGTTGTTCCCTCCTGTAAACCTACCCATTCATCATCAACAAAATTGACGACAGCGGGATTGGCAACGACGTACTCAACTAAATCATCCCCCGTTAATTCTGTAATAATCGGGGTAAGTGTAAATGTCTCATCGACAAGAATCGCAATTTCCGTATCATCAAAAGCAAGAGTAGGTTCAATTGGGGGATTTTTTTTACACCCAACTAAAAACAGTCCTGCAGTCAATAATACAAAAAGAAAAATCTTTTTCATTTATTTCCTCCTGAAAACGTTTTTGGTTCTTTTTCAAAAAAAAAGCACATTCTTATTATAACGCTTTTTTCATCAAATTACAAGAAAAAACGATAGCTTTGAAATAATCACAATAGCAGTGATAATAAAAAAAACCGCATTTAAGCGGTCATTCTTCTGTGGGAATATTTTCTTCATCCACATTATGATAAAAATCCTGAACATCATCCAATTCATCCATCGTCGCTTTGAATCGTAAAAAATGACGGATATCATTTTCATCACTTAAGGTCGTCCAATTGATTGGAATCCAAGCAATATGATCTTCCAGAAAGTTTATTTCCGGAATGGCTTCTTCCAAAGCTGCTTTCACTTTCGCATACTCTGTACTTGGTGCATATACGGTCGTCAGTCCATCATCAAAAACGATATCTTCCACATCACATTCCGCCATAATCAATACGTCAAGGGTTTCTTCATCATTCAGTCCTTCATAACTGAAAACTGCCTGATTCTTGAATAGGTGTATAACACTGCCATCCATTCCCAGTTTGAATCCACAGCGCGTAAAAGCAGTACGGATTTCAGTGTAGGTTCGATTGGTATTGTCAGTCAGACATTCCACAATAAACATCGAGTTGTTTGGTCCAAATCCTTCATAACGGGCCAATGTATAGTTTTCTGCACTGCCACCTTTTGCTTTTTCAATTGCTCTTTTTATAACATCAGCAGAAACCTGTTCTTTTTTTGCTTTTTCAATTTCTTTCTTTAAGGCCAGATTAGACTCCGGGTCAGGGATACCAGCCTTTGCTGCGACATAAATCAATCGCCCATATTTCGCATTTAACTTGCTTTTTGCGGCTGCGGTTTTCGCCATGGATGCAGCACGCACCTGAAAAGCTCTTCCCATAATAACACCTTTTTCCTTTCTTAATCCTTATTTATTATACTATAAAATGGGGTAAAAGTAAAATGGTTTTGAAAAAAAGGTGGATTATCCACCCTTAATTATTCCCTGATAATTGGTTATATATCGCCTTTGTAAGACTGCTTGCTGCATCATCCTTACAGTATTCCCAGACCATCACACCTGCCAGGCCCTGATCAAGCACATAATTGGCTTTCGCTTGAACGGATGTCTCATCATCATAAGAAATGAATGTGTTATTTCCATAAATCCATTTTGCCTGTGCCGTCTGATCGGTAAATACGGTATAAAGGGGATTGTTTAAATATTCTTCCACAATCCGTTTGTAGGAAATGGTGCCCTTTAAATCCCTATTGCTGGGTTGACTGATTCCATTTTGATCAGAACCGGTTGGTACGAACAGATGACCGTAATAAGCAGCTCCAATGACAATTTTGTCTTTAGCCATTCCCCGGCTGGTATAGGCTTCCACTGCCTGTGCTACGCTGAATGTAGAATGGATTGAAGCAAACAGATTACTGTGATGGGTTGTTTGATAGGTAGAATAATTAATCATATCGTAAGTCATAATATGTAAATAATCAATGTACTTATTCAGTTCACTCACTTCATAGTAATTGCTTGCTGCATAGGTCCCGGCAGCAACAGCACAGCTTAAGATCAAATTTTCATCTAATTGATCCATTGCCAGACGGAGTTCTTTCATAAAAACAGAAAAATTCACCCGATCATCAACAGAAGCACTGATTAATCCACCGGCTGTTGAAGTTGGATATTCCCAGTCGATATCAATTCCATCAAAATGATAATTTTGAATCACTTCCATAATGGACTGAATGAAAACAGTACGGGTTTGAGCACTCGCTACAGCTTCACTGAATCCGCCTACTCCCCAGCCCCCAATGGCCAAAACAACCCGAACCCCTTTTTCATGGGCTTTCATAACCTCTTCGAAGTGACCAAAACCGGCAATACTCACCTTACCATCCCTTATTCCACCAAAAGAATAATTGATGACATCAATTCGGTCCAGATCCCCTGCCCTGAATCCCTGAAAATTCTGGGATTGGGCCGGATCATATAAATAAGTAAAGAATACCTTTCGGTTGGATAACTCTTTTAAGGTGTATTTTTTTATCGTCATTTCATAATTCCTGCTTTCTGTTTGTCTTCCTTTGGTAAAGGTTACTTCCAGTCCGACACTTTGATCTGTTGCTGCGGGGATGATTTGACCGTTATGACGCAAAGAATAGGTGTTGCTGGACTGATAGGTTATATTGACACCATCTATAGAAGACGGCAAATTCAAATCTGCTTCTACAATGGCTGGAATCAGGCTGGATACTTGGCTGATGGCAGCAGCAAGAAGCGCTTCATCCTGCTCATCATCATAGACAGAAATCCTTATCTGATCAAACAGCATGACATTATCTTTGGCATAAACACTGATGATTGTATTACCGACGCCGACT
>JAQUYJ010000112.1 GCA_028691905.1 Bacilli bacterium | reverse complement strand
AACGATTGCTGATACAACTAAAATTGTGCCAGGACAAAACTTAATTGCAACATCCTATACACTGACAAACGGATCCAATATTGAAACCGAACTCCGTGTAAAAATTACAATGACTTCTTCTTATTTAGCAGGAGATGCATCATCCATTATTGACCTTACTATGGGAACCGGATGGGTGCAAAGTGGTGATTATTGGTATTTACAGGGTTCCCCTGCAGTAGAAGCATCTGGAAAATACAGTATTCCAGCAACAGCAACCACTCCCATTACCGTTGTAACAAGTATTATTTTGGATGGAAGCCTGGTAGGAAATGTTTACAGTACAACAACCATCACAATCAACTTCTTGTTTGAAGCAAAACAGACTGATTATGTAACATGGGCTGAATTGGGTAGTGCAAATATCGACTTTTCAACAGGATTAGCAGCATAAAATGAAAAAAAAGATTGGAATAATATTAATCAGTATTATTCTTCTTTTTGCGATTAGTACCCTGACCCTTCGTTTATTTGGGTTTCAAACCCATGTTGTTATAAGTGACAGTATGCATCCCGCTATTCCAAAATATTCTTTTGTATATATCAAAAAATACTCTTTGCAGGAAGCAATGGATAAAGTGGATAGAGACGATGTTATTGCTGTTGATGTGGGGGATGATATCCCATTAATGCATCGCGTAGTGGATAAAGATGTGACTGCCAACATAATTGTAATGCATGGTGATCATAACGAAGAAGACGTTCGGGAAACAGTCAGCTATGAACAGGTGATTGGGGAAATGGTATTTTTTATTCCCTGGATAGGCATTCTTTTTTCGAGCATATATATCTGGATTATTATTGCTTTGGTAATATTCATTTTATTCACTTTACAATACTTGATAAAGGAGTTGAAGAAAAGATAGGAGGTATGCAATATGAGTAAGTCGACAAAAATACTGTTCTTGCTGTTTTTAATGATGATGACGGCTTTACTTACTGTATACATCACCTATGCCTGGTTCACTCTTAATAAGGAAGAACGACCAATTATTATCAATACCGGTTCCCTTCGGGCAACCGTTGGATTTTATCAGGGAATCGATTCTGATTTGGATGGAACATTGGATGACAATACATATGAAGAGATTACGGAAGGCGGTATCACTTTTACCCACGCCATTCCCGGTCAAATTTACACATTTAAAATGATGATTTCCAATATTGGTTCGGTTGACGGTGTACTTACACTTACGGTGAATGATATTGTTGCTTCCAACAGTGCAGTATTGGACGGATTTGAAGTAACTTACATTGATCCGGTAACGAGTCAGGAAGAAACCGTCGTATTCAATACTATGACAGATCAGGATATTTTGCTTTTCACGAACTATATACTGCCTGCTTATGGCGGTCTTATTACTTTTGATTTTACGATTCAAGTAACACAAAATTTATCGACAGCGATGGTGAATGAATCTTTATATATCACAAATTATCATATTCATTTAATACAAGTTCAAGAATAACCATCAGATGATGGTTTTTTACGCAAAAAAAGTGTATAATAAATAAAAAAGGAGGAAATAAATATGAAGAAATATTTAATAGCATTCATCATTACGCTTTTTGTTATGCTCTCTTCATCAACCTATTTTATTGCCTCTTTTTTGGTGGATGCCGGAAGCGAAGAAAATACAGTGGAAATCGGTCAGGTAACCGTACTTCCCCGTATTTATTATGAAGTGGATGAAGAATTGCAACCCGCAGATCGGGTTGAAGTTGTTCCGGGAGAATATAAAGATGGTGTATATCTTGTCAATATATCCAATAATACATCCGATGCCTATATTGAAAATCTGCGTATTCATATTAGTATCTACAGTAATGTTGATACATACATTCGGGTTAAAGTAATCGAACAGAAAGCAATTACCTACACAACATCAACCGGTAAAACAGAAATATCCAAATTGATGGAAGAACCGACTCCTCTAAACTATGAAACAACCAATTGGGAAGATCGACGGGCTGTGGATGGTTATTTTTATTATAAAGTTAAAAAGCAACGGGTCAGTGCAATGACACCCGACACCGTAATCTTGCTGGATTCTTATTTCCCCGATCAATTTTATGCCAGTGAACCAAGTAATTACTCATTGCAAATTGCAGTGATTGTGGAAGCGGTTCAGGCAATTGGCGGACCGCAGGCAAACTGGGGAATGGAAAATCCCCCCTGGGGAGGTACTTGGTAAATGAAAAAAATATTAATATCCTTTTTTGTTATTGTTATTTTTGTTGTCGGTGCATTTTCAATTTCCTTAGCACTGCCTAAAGCACCGGGGATTCAAGCAATCGATAAGAAGCCATTGGTTCAGGATTTTGATCCAATTGATCCTGTTGCACTTGATTCAGGTTATATCAGTTATACAGAATTCAGAACAGTAGTTGTTCCCAATGCAACCGATGCTGATGATTTGGTAACCGATTTGGGTAGTAGAATCATTCGATTCGATACTGCTGATGAATTATATCGTTTTTCACTGGATGTGATATATAATCCGGATATTTATTATATCAGCGCCAATCCTGCTGAAAATGTAAAATTACCGGAAAGTTATATTCTAAAGATTCTTTCTTTTGATTATGTTTTGGGAAGAGACATTGATTATTCTGTTCAGAAAGGGAAACAGTTTGTTCCCATCGGATTTAATTTTGAATTGGAAGAAACCCCCCATATCGGAACTTTTACCGGAACTTTTGACGGACAGGGATTTGAAATATCCAATTTATACGTTGCCGGACTGGATTACTTGATTGTTGAAGAAGGGGAAGGCGCAGCTGCGGTTGATGTTGCTGTATCACCATACTATGCAATGTTTAATTATGTGGGCAGTGGGGGAGAAATTAAAAACATCGGCTTAATCAACCCAACATTTGAATTGCTGGATGAAAATGAAGACATCAGAAAAGCAGCCAATTTGGTTGGCGAAAATAACGGAACGGTTGAAAATGTTTATGTAGTTGACAACAGAACCAATCCTTATGATGCCGGAATCCGAATGAAGGCAACAGGTGGGACATTACTAAATCGATACACCGCTGCCGGAGTTCTTCATACCAATAACGGCACTTTTAATAATGCGTTATTTGCTGGAGTTATCGTCGTAAATGCCTCCTATGTCAGTAACTTTCTTGTGCAGCCGGTTGTATATACAAATAACAATCCGACTGCAGATGATGATTTGGTATATGATTCAACCATTTATTTACCAAGTTCGACCTTTTTAGTAACAGATGTCGATCCTTCTTTAGCTACCGGAGAAGAAACAACAACCATTCGAACAGGAACCAATCAGACAACGTTGGAGCTATCACTGCTCAACAATGGAAACTGGCATTTTTATGCCAATGACCGCTATCCTGTTTTCTATGAGTTGGTGTACAATACGGACCATTATGAAATTGCGACAGCAAAAGATTTAATCGTATTTTCAAAATTACTAAATTTTACGACTGTAAAAAATCAAAAATTATTCCGTAATGCCGATTATGTCATTACCAATCATATCAACATGAGTACGTTTGCTCCGGGAGCATATGTTACTCCTTCTGTTGAATTTTTAGGTACGCTTGATGGAACCAATGGAACCGGAAATTACTATATCAGTCATCTTGCCCTGATCAATGGTGTTGTCTACAGTGGAAATTATTATTCCGGATTGTTCAGCGTATTGTCAGGTGAAGTATCCAATATTACTTTTTCTTCTTTTTCCATTGCTATAGATAACAGTGAAAACTTATACAGTAATCAATTCTTGATTGGAGCGATTGCCGGCTCAGTTGAAGGTGGAATCATCTCGGATGTATCTGCAGAAGTGGATATTGATTTA
>JAQUYJ010000111.1 GCA_028691905.1 Bacilli bacterium | reverse complement strand
ATCTTGTACTCGTTTAATATACTGATGTTTCAATGCGAGAGGGTTAAAGGCATAACCGCCACCCTCATAGAATTTTCCAAAAAATTCAATGTACTGTAAACTGCTGTCATGAACATAAGCTGATAACAAGCCCATTGCAATGTTGAATATATGACCGACGGCATAAACTGCCAATGAAAAAACAAATCCGATAATCGATGACTGAAGCATTCCAGCAAGCATATTCATGACCATCCCGATAACAGCTGTCGCCAGACCTAAAGCCAGGATTCGCGAATAGGAGAAGATATCACTCATATAGCCGGTTATTCCGTACAGCGAACCAAGTCCACCGGTTATTTTCCCAAATATTCCTTTTTTCTTTCTTCCTGCTGTCAGAAGAATGATTCCCGCACCACCTAAAGCAAGGTATTTTCCAATTTCTGCAGTTGCAGGCAGGAATAACAAACCTATTCCTACCAAAACAAAAACCCAGGAAAATTGATCAAAGATGGCATCTAAAATCCGACCGTGACGAATCGCACCAACCGCCTTAAATATGATTCCGGTTATAATGTGGCACATTCCTAATATCAGGGATAATATAAGCATCTCCACCGGTTGCTTCATGGGCTCCAGAAGAATCGGATTCCAAGTGGCTCCAAAATAACTTCCCAGTAGGATTCCCCAAATAACGGTGGTTATACTGGAATACATTAAAATTTTAAAAAGTTTCAAGGCTCCACCAACCGGCTTGGTCTTTTTAATCATGACAAAAAATAAAATAAACATGAGCAGTCCGTAACCGGCATCACCCATCATCAACCCAAAGATAATCCAATACCATGGCCCCATTACCGGATTGGGATCCATTTCAGCGTGATTTGGTTTGGAGAACATGTCTGTTATTGCTTCAAATGGTTCAATAAAAGCATTGTTCTTGGTATAGGTAGGAGGGATTTCATCCTTGTCCGGTTTGGTTATTTCCAAATCATAAACAAGCGTTACTGATTCAATTGCCTGTTTTAATAAATCAAGTTGATCTTTGCGAACCCAGCCTTCCAGCAAAATGGTATGGACTGTTTCCTGTGGTTTCACTTTTTCCAATTCGTTTTTAGTCAGAATCGAATCATTCAGTAAGGCAAGTTCTTTTATTTCTTTTGAGAGGTCACTCAATTTGGTTTCCAGATGCAGAATGGCTTCTTCTTTCTGGGCCTTCTTTTGCTGGATTTGTTCCAGTATATCCTTAACCAAACCATCTTCCTGAGGCAACTCTATTTCGACGAAGCTTATATTTCGCAGTGCTTCCAATGCATCATTGCTGTCTTCAAAATAAAAGATGAAAACAACAGGAAGCATGCCGTTTGTTTTTTCATACATTTGAAATTCACAACTGTATCGATCTGTAATCAGTTGTATCTGGTCTTCAAACCTTGCTTCAATCATTCCCACTACTGTTTTTGTATATTTGGTCGGTTTAATATCGCCTAAGGGGATATCCAGGTCTTTCCAGGGATTAAGATAATTGACTTCTTCATTCAGCGATAATATTTCATTTTCCAAACGATTCAATTCATTGTCAATTGCTTCAATTTCCTCCAGCAACGAAATCCGTTCGGGTTGTACTGTTGAAAGTTCTTCATAAGTCGCATCTGCTTCCATCTTATGACCTTTGGGAGTGTAAGACTTCATTAAGCGAATTGTCTTATCCGCCCGTTGCAGAAAGGGATCATCGAGAATTGGACCGTGACTTTCTTCCTGAATCGGCATAAATACACCATATCGCTGGAGGGAACGAAGAAGGGCATCGCGTTCTTCTTTTAGAACAACGAGCCTTGCTTTTTTCATCCGGACAATCATTGCGTAATTACCTTCTTTAAGACATGATTGACAGCACGGTCTATTTTTTTGGTAGCCTGGTCGAGAACAAGTGCATCATCTGCTTCATACATCGCTTTTATTTCGTCCGTCTTCATTTCCATGTCTTGATTAATCCGGGTAACCAGATTTTGTTCCTGTCTTTCGATATCTTCAAACAAAGCACGAATGGTAGCTGTTGCTTCCTGCTTGAACTGTTCCTGCTTTTCCTGAACAGTGGCTATTGCCTGCAGTTTTTGCTCTTCCGCGTAACTTTCTGCTTGTTTTATTAATTCTAAAATAGACATAGATTCACATCCTTCTAGTGCCCATTATACCATAAATTCATAAGAAAAGCCAGTAAATTTCATTAAATAAAATATACCCTGTAATATGGACACTTATAAAAAAAGTGATAAAACCATATTGCAGGGTTTTTGTTATGATGTATAATTAAACAAGGAGAAGTTTATTATGGGAAAATATTATTTTACTAAAGAACAAGTTGAAATACTTAAATTAAGTCCTTACGTTAAAAACGTGAGTGAAAAAGCTATAACATATACAGATGAATTTAAATTACTATTTCTAAACGAATATAAAATTAATCCATGTCCATCTATAATATTTGAAAAATACGGATTATCATCTTCTATTCTTGGCCAAAAACGCATTTCAGAGAACTCTAAGAGATGGAGAAGACAAGAATTAAGGGTTGATGGTATTAAAGATACAAGAAAAGATAATTCAGGAAGACCTATTACAAGAGACTTAACAGCTGAAGAACAAATCAAAAGACTGAAAGATCAAAACGAATATCTAAGACAACAGGTGGAATTCCTATCCCAACTGCGAAGGCTGGAAAAGGAGGTGAAATGGAAACAAGAATCCCAGCAAATGAAAAATACAAAATAATACATAAAATGGCATCTAAAAGTAATTCAAGATTAAACATTCAATACATGTGTGATTATGCACAAGTATCAAAATCCGGATATTATAACTTTTTGAAATATTCAAAGAAAGATTCAAAAAAAGAACAAAATGACTCTAAAGATTTTAAATTAATTTTAGATGCTTATAATTTTAAACGACGTCACAAAGGCGCTAGATTAATTAAAATGACACTAAACAAACAATATGGGTTAATTATGAATCTAAAGAAAATAAGACGTTTAATGGCTAAATTTGGGCTTGTATGCCCAATTAGAAAGGCAAATCCTTATAGAAGAATGGCTAAAGCATTACAAACAAATAACATCTTTAAAAATACATTAGATCGTAAATTTAAAGAGGGTAATCCTGGAGAAAAGTTTTTAACTGATATTACATATTTGTTTTATGGTAAAACAAGAGAGAAAGCTTATTTATCAACTATCAAGGATAGTATTACAAATGAAATAGTTGCTCATAAACTTTCAAAATCTTTAGATATTGGTTTTGTATTAGATACAGTTGATATGTTAATTAATAATACTAGTATAAAAATTTCGAAAGATGCATTTATTCATTCTGACCAAGGTTTTCATTATTCATCAATAGCTTTTCAAAAACTATTAAAAGATCTAGGAATAGGTCAATCTATGTCACGAAGAGGAAACTGTTGGGATAACGCACCACAAGAATCCTTTTATGGACACATGAAGGATGAAATATATTTAAAAGATTGTTCATGTTATGAAGATGTTTATAATGAGATTGAAGATTATATTGATTATTATAACAATTTTAGATATCAGTGGAATTTAAGAAGAATGGCACCAAGTGAATACAGAAATTATTTATTACACAATATAGCTGCATAAAAAAACTAGCCACCAATTAAGGTAACTAGTTAATTTTAAAATTTTCAAAAGCTCTCATATACTAAGGGGGACACATTCCCCCTTAACCCCCCTTTTTTTCTAATTGTCTATTATTTAGGGTACACTACGAAAATCATAATAGGTTTTTTTTACTCTGTAAATGAGAAATTAATACCACCATTAACGGTCTGTGCCGACAAAACTTTGCTGGCATCCGGGTGAATCGTTCCGCTTGATAAAGTCAAATCATCATA
>JAQUYJ010000110.1 GCA_028691905.1 Bacilli bacterium | reverse complement strand
TTTTGCGAAGTTCTCCTTCATCAAATCCTTTCATTTCATAGGTCGGAGTCGGATTATCTAAAGTAAGGGTACTCAAATCAAATGTAAGAGCTCTGGTAGCAGCATCTTTTTCTCCATCTGCATAAATATTATATTTGTTTGTTCCTTCAGCAGGTGTAATGGTAAGGACAGTTCCTGTAATTTCAAATACACAGACTATTTCATCCGTATCATACCAAACGACACCTTCATCATTTGCTCCTACCAAGAAATCCAGTTCTTTTCCTTCTGCGGAATAGGCCTGCAATACATTGACCAGTGTTTCACTGATTAACTCTGAACCCAATAAGATGTCCAATTCCTCATCAGTAATATCCAAGAAGGCATCAGCACTGCTTCCTTTTTCTGTAATAATCTTCGCTGATTTGAATATGGAAACCAATTCACCTTCTGCCTGAACCGGGTCGGACCAATCATCCACTCTGCCTAATTCGATATCATCACCCAAATTGATGCTTTCCAATGCTGTATCAAGAATTGGATTCAAATTGGAAGTAATAAATTTGGAATGGGACAGATGATAACTGAGTTCTTCAATTGTTGCATCTTCCAAATTGGTTAAATTATCCATGTTTTGGGAAGAAATAATCTGACCTGCTTTAAACAGGGAAGTAAGCTCTTCTTGAGTCCATTCTTCCTCTAAAATAGTTACCAATTCAACATCTTCACCAAACATATTCAAACCGGCAAGTAATTCCTCTATGATACCGTTCAAATTTCTAGTTATAAATGTAGATCCGGATAAATATAAGGCTAAATCTTCAATGGTATCGTCTGTTAATGCTCCCAAATCTTCCAAATCTGTCTCAGAAATTAATTTCCCAGCTTTGAATAAAGATTCCAGTTCGTTTTGCGTCCATTCTTCTTCGGTGAGTGTAATGATTTCTGTATCAGCACCCAAAATTTCCAAACTTCCTATTAATTTATCAATAATTCCACTTAAATTTTTAACGATGAATTGTGACCCGGATAAATATAAAGCCAAATCTTCAATCGTTTCATCTTCGAGACTCATCAGATTTTCTAAATCCTGAGAAGCAATGATTCGGGCAGCCTGGAACAGGGACGTAAGTTCTGCTTCAGTCCATTCATCATCTTCCAGCATAATCAGTTCTGTTGTATCATCAAATATATCCAATCCACCCAGCAACATATCAATTAAATTATTCAAATTCTTTTTTATTAAATTGGATTGTGATAAGTATTTTGCGAGGTCATTAATATTATCTTCTGTCAGACTTTCGAGTGGATTACCACCGCTGACAGTATCCAATATACCTGATTTTACTAATGTAACAGTTGCATTGAAAATGCTACTGAATTCTTCTGCATTCCAAGTAACACCTTCAAAGGAAATTAAATTGGCAAATTCACCAGTTAAAAACTGCGAACTCATTTGATTCACTAAAACCGGTAAGGCATTGGTGATTAGTGTCGAATTAAACAATGCTGTACTGAGCAAATCTACTTTTTCTTCTGTTACATATTGGAAAGCATCAGCCGGATCAAAATCTTCGCCACCGAAATTTTGAATATTCTGAAGCTGCAAATCCGCCAATCGACGATAAATCGAACCAATATTGGCAATTTCAGCTCCCCAGCTTTCTACATCATAGATGCCTAAATCTTCAGCTGTCATTCCTACTTGATCCAGTGAAGCCTGGAATTCGTCCATTGATACCAAATATGATACTGCAATCGGAGCAAAAGTATCAATGATATCCAAATTCCCCACATTTGTGAATATATTTTCAACCAGTTCCCCATCCAAATTGAAATAATCAATCTGTTCATCCGGTTCAGTAGGTAATAAACTGGTCACATCAACCAATGCATACCCTAATGAAGCAAAGTCAGCTGCAAAATCGATTGTTCTTAAATCACTTATTGAAAAATCGTCATCCGGATTATCTGGATCATTTGGTAACTGATCAATAATACTATTCCCTTCTTCGTCTTCCATTAAGAGTGCAATTTCTACACCAACCGGCATGATTACTTTAATTAAGTCCAAACCGGTGATGTCATCAATGATTTCCCTCAGTAAATCAGGATCAGCATTTGCTAGTGTTTCAATACCAAATCCTTCACTCATTAAACCTTCTGCCTTCGAAAAAGCACTTGCAACAGTTTGCAGCTCTTTTCGAAGTTGAATATTGACATCATTCACTTCAAAAGACATTAAATTATCAAAAATAAATTCATCAGCTTTCAGTGTTTCAAATACTTCGCCGGCAACACTATTTTTATAGAAGCCCAGTAATTCCAAAATTTCTCCATACTGGCCAAGTGGTGAAGTCTGTAAATCTTCTTCTGATTGCACCAGCGTGACACTGTTTCCAACGAATACAAGTTGATAACTTAAATCTTCTCCCTGTTCTTCTGCAACTTCAGATAAAGAACCGGCGATTGAAGCTATTCCAACCAATGGCACACAGATTAAGAGAACATAAAATGCACCTTTTGCTGCTCCTATACCAAATCCTCCCAAGCGGGATAGAAAACTTTTTTTCTTTCTTTTTCCACCTTTTTTCTTTGGCTTAAATATCATCCAAAAAATATCGGTAATTACTTTGAAAACTGAGAAAGCAAGAACGATTAACAATATAAAATAAACTATTTTCACAATCATGCTCAATAGTCCGGTAACAAGTTCCTGCGTTAAGGTGCCTTCAGTAAATACACCTCCCAGTTGTGGATACAGTTCCTGAACAAAAGCAGGAACAGCTGCATTTATTGAAGTAATTTGCACCCCATAAACCACTAAATTATATGAAGATACATCATAATTCAATAAAAAAGTAATGACTGGCTGCATCACCAACCAACCAACACCAAAAATAACTGCTGTTGCAATCAAGTAAAACAAAGACTTATAGGTTCCCCGAAAGAAACCAATCAAGCCAAATAATACAATGACTGCCAGTACTCCCAAATTGAAGTACTGAATAAGCATTTCCTGAGTTAAATCACCAAGATTCATATTATTCCCCCATTAAATCATTTTCTTTGCTATTCATTTATTTACTAATATTATAACATATTTCTTTTTAAAAATATAGGGAAGCAAAAAAAAAAATAGTTGCAAGCGTTTTTTTGTTTCACTTGTTATTTTTTAGATAATTTGTTATACTCTTATATAGGTGAAAATATGTTTCGGGAAATAACGATTGAAGATAAAATTTTATTTGATCAATTTCATTGCGAAGAGTACTGTGGCAGTGAATTACTCTTTGCCAATGTTTTTGCATGGAAAAAGACGGACTGCTTACAGTTATCCATTCAACCCGATTTTCTCATTATAAAAGGCCGTGATTTTTTCTTTCCGCCTTTATGTAAAACAAAGGAATCCTTCCTGAAAGGAATAAGCTGGATCGAGCAATACTGCCTGGAAAATGCTTTTCCATTTCGGTTATTGGGAATAACTGATTTGTTTTATTCTTTTTTTGGGGAGGATTATTTCCTTCTTCCCACCCCACATTTGGATGAATATTTGTATTTACCCAACGATTTAGCAACTTATCCCGGGAAAAAATACCATGCGAAAAGGAATCTCTGTAACCAATTTCAAAAAAACTACTCCTATCAATTCGTTTCGTATAAAACGGAGCACTTTTCTCCCATCATTGATTTATGCAATCGCTGGGAAGTACATAAGACCCCCACGGATGAATTGGAAGGAATAATCGATATTTTAAACAACTTATCAGCATCGGGATGTTTTTGTGATGTTCTGATTGTCAATGATATTGTGGAAGGTTTCGTAATCGGAACGGTCCAAAAAAAATGCGGAATTGTTTTGTTTGAAAAAGCCAATGTTGAACTGATTGGTATTTATCCAATGCTCATTTCTCTTACTTCT
>JAQUYJ010000109.1 GCA_028691905.1 Bacilli bacterium | reverse complement strand
ATTCTTCAAAGGAAATCTTTGGGATGACTTTTTCGATTTTCCACTATCCAAAGGAGAAGGAAAATTAATGAGAACAGACATTAAAGAAGAAGAGGAAAAATACATCTTCGAAGTGGACATTCCGGGCTTTGTTAAAGAAGACATAAAAATAAGCTTTGAAGACGGGTACCTTACAATTGAAGCAAAAAAAGAAGAAAAGAAGGAAGAAAAAGACGAAAAAGGCTATTACATTCGTCGTGAAAGAAATTATGGCAGTTGCAGCAGAAGCTTTTATGTCGGAGACGTAGATGAAAATGCTATAGTAGCCAATTATCAAAATGGAATTTTGAACATTGATGTACCGAAGTTAGTGAAAGTTAAGGAAGAAAGCAAAAAGTATATTAATATTCAATAAGAAGGAGACTGCTTGGCAGTCTTCTTTTTATTTTAGATTGATTCTGTACTCTTTTTGTGTTAAAATAAATAAAAGGTGATTGATATGGAAGAAATAAAATCAATTATTGAAAGAGCAAAATTATATTTTCAAGAAGAACCGTCTTCTTTTTATTTTTCTCCGGGAAGAGTTAATTTAATAGGTGAACACATCGATTATAATGGTGGATATGTCCTTCCGTCCAGTATCTCTTTAGGAATTTACGGTGCTTTTCGTAAACGTTCAGACAACCAAATTACTATTTATTCAACAATGTACCCTGAACAGGGCCAAATTTTTTTTGCGGTTGATGATTTCACCCCCACCAATACATATATTGATTATATTAAAGGAATTATAATTGAATTAAAACACAGTTTCCCTTATGGATTTGATTGCTATTTGGAAAGCACCTTACCTGTGGGAGCCGGTTTATCAAGCAGTGCAAGTTTGGAATTGTTATTTGCTCATTACTTAAACGATGAATATCAATTAAATCATTCAAAAATCGAATTAATTTTAGCTTGTCAAGCTGCAGAAAATCATTTTGTTCATGTTCAATGTGGCATAATGGATCAGTTTGCAATAGGAATGGGCAAAAAAAACAAAGCTATTTTACTCAATACACAGTTTTTAGATTACATTGATGTAGATATCAAGTTAAAAGAGTATCAGTTGGTCATTATCAATACGAACAAAAAAAGAAGTTTATCCCAGTCTGATTACAATAAAAGAAGAACAGAATGTGAGACTGCTCTTCAATTGATCAGACAGACAAAAGATATCAATTATTTATGTGATTTACCTTACGATGAATGGGTGAATTCAAATTTCGAATTAAATGAAATATTAAAAAAACGGGTATCCCATGTCATCTCAGAAAACAAGCGAACACTGGATGCTTATCTCGCTTTACAAAAGGGTAATATAGATGATTTGGCTGCATTAATGATCTCTTCTCATTTATCACTGCGTGATGATTATGAAGTCTCCTGTCTGGAATTGGATAATTTAGTTGCACTTTGTCTGGAAAATGGAGCTATTGGAGCAAGAATGACAGGAGCAGGATTTGGTGGTTGTATCCTTGCTTTATTCCCCGCAACAACAACCAAAAAAGTATATGAACAGATTGCAGAAAAATATCAGTGGATCAGTGAGAAAGAAGCTTCGTTTTATTTTGTATCACTGGGGGGTGGAGTTTATCGATATCCGGTTGCAATTCATCAATATTTAATGGAGTTGGTTTATTATGGACTGGAAAAGAATTGGTGTACCGAACAGGATATAGATTATTTATATAACCATTTATGTGACTATATTTCAGTTCCGATAAGAGAAGTGACAGTTTTTAAAACTCGTTCTTTAGAAGATATATTGAATGATCTCGCAAATTATGCTGTTTTAAATAATCAATTGCCAGAGAATGATTTTCTTATTGAGAATTGGAAAACCAATATAATGGATATATTACTACCTAATCCCAGTCAAATTGAATCCCAATTTCAAACATTATATAAACAAAATCCTCATAAAGCTTTTTCTTTTTTATACAAAACAGCTATCGTCAGTCGCTATATTCCCCTAAAAAGAGTAGAACAAAATATAAAATATTCTTATCAGTCAAAATATGGTGCAATAAAAATTACGATCAATACCAGCAAACCGGAAAAAGACCCATTAAAAATTGCCCAGACTCTGACGAGTAAAGAGGAGATTTATCCAAAATGTCAATTATGTAAAGAAAATGTCGGTTTTACGGGGAATGAAATTCAAGAATCAAGGAAAACTCTTCGAATCATTCCCATGAATTTACAGGATGAAATATGGTATTTTCAATATTCACCCTATGCCTATTTTCAAGAACATGGCATCTGTTTGAAAAAAGAACATACACCAATGATTATTGAAAGAAAAACAATGGAAAAGGAAATGGCTTTTGTAAAAATGGCTCCTCATTATTTTGTTGGGTCCAATGCAGAACTTCCTATTGTAGGTGGTTCCATTTTAAATCATGAACATTATCAGTGTGGAGTTGAAATCCTCCCCATTGAGCAAGCAAAACAAATTGAAATAGGAGAATATAATCAGGTTAAAATTTACTATTTATTTTGGCCTCTTTCAACCATTCGCTTGCAATCAAAAAATGAAAAAGCAATAGTTGATGTTTTCGAAAAAATTTTGATAGAATGGCGAAAATATGAAAATATACCCTTAAATATCTATAATTTTGAGCAAAAAAGCAATACAATTACCCCTATTTGTCGTTTTAGAGAAGGTGAATGGGTATTTGACTTAATCCTAAGAAATAATGCGACCACAGAAGCTGCACCATGGGGGATTTTCCATCCAAGAGCAGCATTTCATCATATCAAAAAAGAAAATATCGGTTTAATAGAAGCGATGGGGTTAGCCATTCTTCCGGGACGATTGCAAAATGAATTAAAATTGATTGAATTATGGTTAAAAGGAAATGACAGTATATATCTGTTACCCGAATTGGAAAAACACCATTCATGGATGAAAACTTTACGCAAAGATATTTTACCTGACCAAATTTCGTCTTATTTGGCTGATGAAGTGGGGAAAGTTTTCGAGCAGGTTTTGGAAGATGCAGGCGTATTTAAACAAGATGAAAAAGGAGTAATTGGCTTTCTCCAATTCATCAAAAAAATATTTTGAGAGGATAAAGTATGCAGAGAAGTTTTTTATATATAAAAGAAAATGATTTTACCAAATACCAGGATGAAAATATTTTTCAAGCTGAAGCAATTGTTATTGATATATATGATGCAAGTATTCTATTTACAAATCAACATAAATTGGAACCGTTCTTTTTAAAAGCAAGGAATGCAGGAATAAAAATTTATCTCAAGTTGGATACAATTGATTTGAAACGGGGTTCAAAAGCACTCGAACACACCAAAGGTAATTTTATTGATGGTTTTGTCTTCCATCAATTGAATCGAAAAGCACTTCGTTTTTATACACTGCGCATCCGGGAATATGAATTGGATAATAAACTTGCATATCGCGCCCTTCCTTTTATCGTCGTTTTAGACACAATTAAAACAATAAATAGAATTAGAAATATTGTTCATAATGAGCGTGTTACCCATTTGGTGGTTAAAAATTTAGCCTATGTGGATATGGAATATGTGAAAGAAAAGATTACTTCTATTGCCCACCGATTCAAGAAAGTGTTATTGGAAGAAAAACAATTTACCTATCATGTGGAAGACTTAGACAAAATAAACAATCTTTATACCCCCAGCGCAGAAGCAATCAGACAATCTGTCCAGTTTTTGGAAGATTTTACTGCAAAAACCCTGAAAGAGAAGAAAAAAATATTAAAAAAAGAAAACTTAACAGATCATTATGAAATTGTTCAATTGGCTAAAAGATTGAATCTGATTGAAACCTTTCCTGTCATTCATTATGTTGTGCAACCGAAAAAAGAAAAATTATTAAAAAAACCTTTTATCATTAAAAAGTTTTATACAGTAGGTGAAGAAATAGGTAATTCGGTTAGTCACG
>JAQUYJ010000007.1 GCA_028691905.1 Bacilli bacterium | reverse complement strand
TGCATTTGTCGAATTAAATTTTGATCACATTTTATTTTTATCAAAAAAATATATTTCAAACAATATAAATCTATTAACTAAATTAGTTGAAAGTGAGTATATACAATGACAATAATTCATCAAATGATTAATAAATATGAACTCAAAACTTTGGAAGATAAAAAGAATGCAATCAAAGAAGTATTACAAGAAGTTGTTTTGGCTGCTTTATCCAAAACGGATTTTTTTAATCATGCTGCGTTTTATGGTGGAACTGCATTAAGAATATTCTATGGTATTGATAGATTTAGCGAAGATTTAGATTTTTCATTATTAGCTAGCGATGAAAGTTTCGACTTAAATAAATATCTCAAACCAATCAGTGATGTTGTTCATTCAATGGGCTTAGATTTTGAAATTGAGAAAAAAGAGAAAAATATAGAGTCGAATATTGACTCGGCATTTATAAAGGGTAATACAAAAGAAACTTTTATAACTATATATCCAAACGCTGATGATTTTAAGCAAATTATTAACAATGAAAAAATCATTATTAAGTTTGAAGTTGATGTTAATCCACCACTTTATGCTAACACGGAGTTGAAATATCGTTTGTTACCATTTCCTTATCAAGTTAGACTTTATGATAATGAGTCCTTATTTGCTAGTAAAATTCATGCTGTAATAGCCAGAAGTTGGAAAAAAAGAGTTAAGGGAAGAGACTTATATGACTATCTTTACTATATGGGCTTAAATACAAAAGTTAATTTAAAACACCTAGAAGCAAGACTTAAACAAACAAATACTCTTAATCATGATGAAAATCTGACAAAGGAGCTTTTGATAAAAATATTAAATGATAGATTCGACAATATCGATTATGGAAAAGCAAAATTAGATGTTAGGCCATTTATTAAAAATGCAAGTACTTTAGAGCTATGGAGCAGTGATTTTTTTAAATCAATTACAGAGAGTATAAAAAGTTAAATAAGCCGATAAGCTGATGACCATAAATATTTTTTTGATTCGTTTTTGCAGTATTGTTTTCTACAATTGATGAAACGATAAATAATAATTTATCGGGATATTAAGTTATGTAAGGGAGATATATTAAATGACATTTGATGAAACAATCAAGAAATATAATGCATTATTAAACCAAAACACAGCTAATGAATCACATGATACTGAACAACAAATTGTTGATTTGTTGGAAGATTTTTTATTAGAAGATAATATTCCAGATGAACTAAAGATATGGGCTTATTGGAATATTTCTGATAATTATGCTTTGCAAAGAAAATACGAGAGTACTTATTATAATCATGTGAAATTTGAAACATTTGTGAGAACATTACAATCAACTAATCCTAATTATATGTTAATGTTAATATGTGATACTACTCAACGCCTTTCATTGATTGAAGGTGGGAACTCAGAATACTGGTCAAATTTATATTATGAAATTTTAGATAATTTAAAAATAGATGATTCTAATTATTGTATTATGTTTGAAGTGTTAAGAACAGCTTTGTATCCACTTGCAATGAAGAATAATATAGGACTAGCAGATCATGCAATTGAAAAAATGGGATCTTTAGTTTCAAAATATTCAAATGATTCTCAAATTTTACGATTAATGAATCTACACTATTGTTGTTTACTTTCCTATAATTACAAAAAGGGAATAAGCAATGATGATATTCTTACCAAATCCTATCTACTGTTTAGTCAATTAAAGGTACATTTAAAAGATGATAAAATAATAGATTATTTGTTATTTGGAACATATGATTCTTGGAATTCAAAAAGAAGTTCATGGCAGCAAGCACGTAGTATTTATGATTATATAATAACTTTAATTATAACAGAAAACTATGAGTTAGCATATAAATGCTATTTAGAAATTGGTGAAGAAGAATTTACTAATAGATATTTTAAAAATAACATTAAGTTACTAATGGAGAAAATCAATAAGAAATAAGTTCCAATTTATCGAGTAAAAGCATTCTCTTGCAAAGGTACGCAAATTATTCTGTCCTACTTATAGGGGTATGCAAATTATTTTATCATATTTGAAGGGGTACGAACTGTATTAAAATGGTCGCCCTTACACATATTAGGACAACAATTATGATACAAAAAATATATCTTGTATCATTTTTTATAAATAAAAATGACGGTTTATGTCGGAATAATTGACAATTATAACACATTATGATAGAATATAATCAAGAGGTGATTACATGCAATTTGTTGAGACTAACAATGTTGAGTTGAAAGAAAAATTTACAACTTCTATTTGCAAAGAAATAGTATCTTTTTTAAATACAGATGGTGGTACTATTTATATTGGTGTAAAAGATGATGGAACTGTTGTGGGAGTAACAAATATAGATGAAACATTTTTATCCATTGGTGAAATAGTATCTACACAAATTGAACCAAATCCACAAGAATTAATAAAGAATGAAATTATATACGTTAATTCACTGCCCGTGATTGTTATTAAGGTTTTAAAAGGTACAGATTCGCTTTATTGTCAAAAAAAGTATGGGTATTCTACTAATGGATGCACGATAAGAATTGGCACTTCTTGTCGGGAGATGAGTCAACAACAAATTAAAGTTAGATACGGAAAAAAATTCTTTGATTCGGATTTATTGACTACATGCAAGACGACATATGGTAACATATCATTTAAAACTTTAAAGATTTATTATTCAGAAAAGGGATTTCATCTAGATGAGAACAATTTTGAAGTGAATTTGAATTTGAGAAATAGTTCTGGAGAATATAATAAGATGGCAGAATTATTATCAGATAATAACTTTGTCCCTTTAATTTTTGTAAAATTTAAAGGTGAAGATAAAACATCAATTTCCCAAAGAAGCGATTATGGAAACAAATGTCTTCTTTTTGCATACGAACAACTAAAAAATAGAATATCTTCAGAAAATATTTGTATAACAGATACGACAGTACGACCAAGAAAGGACACATATTTATTTGATTTTGATTCAGTAAATGAAGCAGTTGTAAATGCAATTGTTCATAATGATTGGAGTATAAGTGAACCGTTAGTTTCTTTTTTTTCAAATCGAATTGAAATTTTATCACATGGTGGACTTCCACACAATCAAACATTAGATTTATTTTATGAAGGAATAAGTGTACCTAGAAATATTTCATTAATGCGTATATTCTTAAATATGGGAATTGTTGAACATACTGGGCACGGAATTCCTACAATAATCGGAAAATACGGAAAAGAATCTATAAGTGTAAATGATAACTATATAAAAGTGACAATACCATTTAATGAAGATGTATTAAATCAGCAAAATGTCGGTTTAAATGTCGGTTTAAATGTCGGTTTAAATTTGACAAACACAGAAAAAGAAATCATTACTATTATATTAACAAACTCAAATAGTACAATAGAAAAGATTTCATCTGAATTAGGCTTTGCAAAAAGAACAATCGAAAGGGCATTTGCTTCTCTTCAAAGTAAAGGTGTGATAGAAAGAATTGGCTCAAAAAAAATGGGAAGATGGAAAGTAATTAAATGAATAGAAGTAGAGAACGTGCATTAGAGATTATTGATGTATATTTAAAAGTGTCCAAGAAATCGACTCAGATCCATACCGTAAAATGGGTAAAAGAAGGTTGGATAGACTATATTTTACCACAGTGTTACACTTCATTTGATAATAGTACGTATTCATTTCAGGATCTTACCACTTGGTGGAATAAGGTTGTTGAAGGAACTGACACAAAATTATATATTGGACTTGGTGCTCATAAACCTTTAGAAAATGGATATATGTATGGATGGAGTACTCAAAAAAACGAAGCATTAAATCAGCTACGCTTTTTAAATGGATTAAAAAATGTGGAAGGTATTTGTTTTTTCAGTTTTAATGCTTTTAATGAAGTAATTAATACGCCAACAAATATTGCTTATAATGCTTTCCAAACAATTAAGAATAATTATTGGGTAAACAAAGTAAAAAATCCTACCACTAAAGCTTGCTCATATGAAAACTAATTAAAATATAGATTAATAGAGTTTAAATAGAAAAAATTAAACTTGTTTGAAAATGAAAATTGAGTTTTTTTATTAATAGTTGCATAATTGATGTATATTTACAGTTTAGCTGTTTAATACTTATGATATCCTATTTCAACTTTGTTTATTCATTCGGGTGACATGTTCTGCTATTCAGCGGGAAGCGTGTCGAAGTAATGGCATTGCTTGTAAAGATTTTATAAATCTCAAGAGATTATGCTGTTTCTTTACCTTGACCATATTGAAAAAAGAACTATATTATAATAAATGAAGACTAATCATCAGTAAGAAAATGTTCAAGTTCTAAGGCCATACTGCACAATTGATAATTCATAACTTGAGCTAATATGATTTCCATCAATAAATTCACCTAATTTAAACCACTGCACTTTCCTATGTATATCTGTTGGAATATCTTTATTCATATACTAATATTTTGTGGTTACTAAATTTCTTGATTTGCTCTTATTCAAAAGAATTCTACAATTGCTTTTAAAACAGTATAAAAATAATGGAGGATAAAATGAAATATCATTTTGAATTTTATAAGAAGGCCTATTATGATGAAATTGAAGAGTTAATTTTCAATTCTTATCAATGGGAAAATCCGATTTTTGGCTTAAGCCGATTCGAGTTTGGAATAGGACTTCATCCCGCTTTTTTTACAATATCCTGATGCCTGGGAACGGACAGTTGGGGTTTATTTTCTAAATGGAACCATCGTTGCCTGTGCTATCAATGAGGGCAATGATTCAGGTGAAGCTTTCTTTCTTTTAAAAACAAGAACTACGCTGAAGATGAAGAACTTCTAAACGATATGATTCATTTTGCTATAACAACCATGGTCCGCGTTAAAGAAGACAGAATTCATCGGTTCATTCGCATACTGGCCCTTGAATGAAACCAGGTTTTATCCAATAAGCTTCTTTCTTTAGGATTTGTTAAAGAAGCTGGTGAACGTAATCTCATCCGAAGATTCGAATCCAAACCTTATCCCGTTGTTCTTCCGAAAGGATACAGTATTGTAGATGGTAACACAGCTCCGGCTTTTTTTGCTGCAAATGCCCATATGGCTGCTTTTTCCTATAGTATTGATCTCTTACCGAATACGACACAGGCATTCGCAGATCTACGAAAACAAAAACATTAAGACCCTTATTTAGATTTATATGTTTTGGACCCACAGAAAAGACTGGTTGGTTTAGCAACTATTTGGTATGATCAAAAAATGCCATATTGCGAGCTGGAACCGTTGGGAGTAGCTTTTTGGGAACGTCGAAAAGGATTGACAAGTGCTCTCCTTAACGAAGCATCCAACCGGATTATGAAGAAATATTCCAACTGTACGGGAATGCTGGGTGGGGATCAGCCCTTCTATTCAGCTTTGGGGTACAATGTGACTGATATCATCCCAGCTTATCGATTTGAGATAGAAGTATATCCATCCTGGGACAATCGTTCAAATAAATGATGATAAGTATAATTACTATTAATTGTTCTTCCATTATGTTAAAATAAAATCAAAGATGATCCATCTTTGGAAAGGATTAAACATGACAGAAAACAAATTGATTCAAATATTAGAAGAAAGATTCGAAAACAATAAAACCAGACATCCAAATGTAAATTGGAACGATGTATTGGAAAAGTTAACAGCACACAGTGATATCCTGCAAGTTGTTCAATAGATGGAAGAAACCGGTGGTGAACCTGATGTATTTCTTTATCAGGAAGAACTATATTACGTTGATTTTTCCAAAGAAACTCCACTTCACAGAACTAACTGTTGCTATGATGAAAAGGCCAGACAGGCAAGAAAAAAATTCCCACCGCTTCAATCCGCAGAAAAGCTTGCCAAAGAAATTGGTATTCAGCTTTTAAATGAAGCATTTTACCGAGCTCTTCAGGAAACAGAACCTCTTGACTTAAAAACTTCCAGTTGGCTTGAAACTCCTCATGCAATCCGTACACTTGGTGGTGCATTGTTCGGTGATAATCGATACCAACATGTTTTCATTTACCATAATGGAGCTGAATCATATTACTCTACTCGCGGTTTTCGTGGATATACAGCAATTTAAAAAGCATACCTTGGTTAACAAGGTATGCTCTTTTTATTTAGCCAGTTTCCTTAAAAAATATTGATTGTTTTTTTTCTCTAGGTAATGGTTCTCAACAAAACCCAGTGTGTCTTTAATCGTTTCATGGATATCTCTTGTTTTGAAACCGAGTTCATTCTTTGCCAATTCATTGGAAAAGGAGCAATTGGATTGTAAAACCATCACAGAATAATGGGTAAAAAGCGGTTTTTGTTTTAATACTTTATAATGCAATTCGGCAAAATAACTCATGGCCAGTATAAACCAATATGCCAGTTTTGTCTTAACCGGTTTTCTTCCCGTTAACTTTGATAATTCCTGAAGCCATTCTTTTACTGTTATTTCATGACCGGATAAAATATAGCAAGCTTTATTTTTCCCTTTTTCTGCAGCCAACCGAATCCCATCTGCAACATCGCGAACATCAACAAAATTATAGGCACCATGGGATGGATAAGCAGTTAATTTTCCTCTTAAATAATCAATGAATACTTGACTCCCATGGGAACTTTTGTAGTCATAAGGTCCGATTACTCCTGATGGGTGAACAATTACTATTTCCAAGGACGAATCATTTTGATTGAGGACGATGTTTGTTGCCATCGCTTTCGATTTTGCATAATATCCTTTCACTAACTTGGGATCAAAATAACTTACTTCCTTTTGAACGATTCCTTTCTTCAACTCAGGGATAGCGTGAACACTGGATGTATAAATCAATCTTTTGATTTTGTTTTCCTGACAGACCTGAAGAATATTCTTTGTTCCCTCCACATTCACCTGAAAAATTAACTTTTTCTTTCCTGTACCAATTTCAACAATCCCAGCCAAATGAAATACAATATCAACATTTTTAATTTCCCGTTTCAAAAAATCAAAATCCAAAACATTACCATAGACAATATTGCAAAATGGTTCAATCATTTCTACCCTGTCATTGGGCATTACTATTGCCTTAATTTCATAGCCATGCTCAAATAAGTTTCTTACCAACACATTCCCAATATGTCCGGTTGCCCCTGTTACAATACATTTCATCATTATCCCTCCCTTTCAATCAAAAAACGCCTATTAGGCGTTTCATGCTTCTTCTACTTCATGCACAAATTCTTGCATAGAAACCTGTCCTAATACATCATCAAACGTGCGCGTTTTTGGTAAACTAAAATAAATAATTGATTCTTTTAAATGCAAATTGTCTTTCGTGAATTTGTTGATTAAATAAGATTTACGGACTACTACGCCCTGTAACGCCAAATTATCGAAAATATCCTTTTCAAAATTTTCATCAAATACAATTCTGATTCGTCTTACTTTTCTGGTTGCTGTTAATTTTTCTCCTATTTTTCTTGAAACGTAGGAGACTGGTAAAATAATTATCACAGTAAGGAATGCTATCACATAATTATAAATACCACCTGTACCAATTAATAAGCCCAAAGCGGCAACTACCCATAAAAGAGCTGCTGTGGTAATCCCTTTGACATTTGCTTTGGTATGAATAATTGTTCCTGCTCCTAAAAAGCCAATTCCACTTACAACCTGAGCAATGATTCTTCCTTCATCGACTTTAATTGACTCAGCCAATTGGGGGTTCTCAAGAATCCTTGCAACTGCTTCCATTATGATGTTTTTTTGCAAGATTGCAAGCAAACAGCTGCCAACACTGACTAATGTGAAAGTCAGAAGACCGGCAGGTTTATTTTTTAATTCCCGTTCATACCCAATAGCTGCACCAACAATTGCTGCAGCAAGGACGCTTGCTAATTGTGTTAAGATTAATGCCCAATCTACATTCATTTCGATCCCTCTTTCTTCGGTATTAAATTCCATTTAGGTTGCTTTGCTTGTAGTATCAAAGTAAATATTAAACCTATAATAATTACTGAATAAAATGAAAATAATCTCCAAACAAGCATACCTGCCTGAACAGTCGATTCCTGTGCGAAAATTAATCCATATAGTATAATAAAAGCAGCTTCGCTCGCAGCTATTCCTCCCGGAGTAGGAATAACGCTGGCGATGATAGCCATCAAACTGGCTATGCCGATAATAATAATCCAGTACTCCTGAATCGGAATACCAAGCCCATAAAAAACAACAAGGGGCATTAAATCAATAGAAAGTAATTTCACAACAGACAGGAAAAAAATCGAAAAGAAATATTTTTTATCGTGATAAATTCTCCTGGTATAAACATAGTATTGATCAATTGCTTCCGTTACTCCATCTTCTCTTTTCTTTAAGAATGGAATCCATAATGCTATTTTATGAATAAATTTGATTGCAAAGCGATTAAATCGGTAAGACGATGAAATCAAAAGCAATAAAACAGTAATCGTTAAATTCCAAATAAATCCAATCACAACAAATGGAAAATAAGTGGATCCGGGCCCAATAATCAATCCTGTTGCAAACAGTGCAATAAATGCGAATACATTTAAAGCGATTTGATAAGTAATCCCCCGCACTGTTAAAGCAGAAAGTGTTTTATTCATCGGAATATTTTCTTTATATAAATAATATAAACGGGATGGATAACTACCTATGTATAAAGGTGTAATGTTGGCGAAAAAACATCCCGCCATGTTGATGGTCAATGCCTGTTTAAATTGACAGGATGGATCATCAATGGCAATTTTTAGTATACATGCATCACTTATTAAATGAATTACCAATAAAGCAAAAAGTATAACAATCGAATAGAAAGGCATAGAGCCAATTTCCAAGATAGACAATTCTATATTTTTACTATTAGATATGACTACTAACACTGTCAAAAAGATAATAATAAAAATAAATATTAATTTTTTATATCGATACAATGGATTTTGAAGTGTTTGTTCTCTCATACCTGTTCCTATCTAGCGGATAATGTCAATTACAATTGGATTTTTTTCTGTTTTTTTCTTTTGAAGTGTAAAAGCTCGTCTTACTTTATTTTCTGCTTCACTGTTTTCTTGATTGGCATATAGAACTGCAAGAGATTCGCCTTTTTCAACAAAATCTCCTACTTTTTTGTTGATTTTAATACCAACACGATGATCAATTTTATCTTCTTTCTTTTCTCTACCTGCACCAAGCAGCATTGCTGCAATACCAATATCCTCAGTGGCTATTTTCTTAATATAACCTTCTTCATTGGCTAAAACATTATATTGATAAGGTGCTGTCCCAAAGAGAGAATAATCGACAATTACATTTGGATTTCCTTTTTGATAAGCAATCATTTGATACAATTTCTGTAATGCTTCGCCACTGGTCACTTTTTCTTCTATTAATTGAATTGCTTCTTCATAAGTAAGTTTGATTCTTGTCATCATGAGTAATTCGGCACTTAAGTCATAACATAGTTGTTTTAAATCAGCCGGTCCCTGTCCTTTAAGTGTTTCAATGGCTTCTATTACTTCCAAACTGTTTCCAATCATGTATCCGAGCGGTTCATCCATATTGGTTAAAACAGCTACTGTTCTTCGATTGAATCCATTTCCGATTCGAACCATCGCCTGTGCAAGTTCTCTTGCTTCTTCAATGGTTTTCATGAACGCTCCATCTCCTACCTTTACATCAAGGAGGATACTGTTTGCACCACTTGCCAGTTTTTTACTCATAATTGAGCCGGCAATTAAACCAAGGCTTTCAATGGTACCTGTCACATCCCGAAGAGCATATAGTTTTTTATCTGCAGGAGTGATGTTTGCTGTTTGCCCGATAACAGCAATCCCTATTTCTTCTACCTGTTTTAGAAATTCTGCACTTGAAACATTGATTTGATAACCGGGAATAGATTCCAATTTATCCAGAGTCCCACCGGTATGACCAAGACCCCTTCCACTCATTTTCGCTATTTTCAGTCCACAGGCTGCAACGATTGGAGCAACAACCAAAGTTGTTTTATCTCCCACCCCACCTGTTGAATGCTTGTCAACACAAATACCGGATATTGAAGACAAGTCTATCTTTTCTCCACTTTCCAGCATTTCTGTAGTTAAAAAGAGCTGTTCTTCACTACTTAATCCTTGAAAACATATTGCCATCAATAGAGCACTGATCTGATAATCAGGAATGCTGCCATCCACATACCCTTTGATTAAATAATGTATTTCTTGCTTTGATAGGGGTTGTCCGTTTTTCTTTTTGATGATTAAATCTACTGCACGCAATTTTATTCATTCCCTTCTTGACTCTATATTATATCATATTTTATGCATAATTTCATCCTTTTTTAACATTTTATGGTATAATTGTACTAAACTAAACAAAGGAGTTTTAAATGAGAACATTTTTTTGCTTTATTCGCCATGGAGAAACAAATTGGAATCAAGAACGAAGAATCCAGGGCAGAATAGACAACATACTAAATGAAACAGGGAAAAATCAAGCAAAAGAAGTTGGTGAATTATTAAAAAAAGAGGGAATAAATTGGGATATTATCATTACCAGTCCTTTAAAAAGGGCATACGAAACAGCAACCATCATCCAATCCATCCTCCAACCAAAGCTTAAAGTAATAGCCATCCCTGCATTTCAGGAAAGAGAATTTGGAAAAGCAGAAGGCATGGCAATCTCCAAAGAAATATTCGATCGGATTGTGATTGATGAGGTAGATGGAATGGAAAAATCAACCACCCTGCAAAAAAGAGTAAAAGATGCAACTTTGGATCTGGCAAGAAAGTATGACGGTAAACACATCATTGTCGTTGCCCATTCCCATGTCATAAAAGGACTGTTGACACAAATTGATTCAAATTACACCTTTCGTGATAAAATGGCTAACAGTGCCATGTATTTATTCGAAGTCGAAAACGATAAAGTTCGGTTAATAAAAGAAAAAAGAAGAAATTAATCTTCTTTTTTTCTTTTTGGCTTAAGCCAATCAAATTCTGCTCTTCTGTTCTGTAAGGTTTGTTCAATAAGATGATGAACATAATCTCCTAATTCGTTGGAATTTAGTTCTTGGTAGTTTTCGTAAGGAATTACATCGATTATTTCAAGTAAAATTTTAGTACGACGCCATGGGAAACGCCATTTTACTTTATAACTGTTATCCAGTGCCATCACTGCAATCGGAGCTTTTGATTTCTGTGCAATCTTAAAAACACCATTTCTAAATTCATTCATATAAGGACTTTTGCTTCTTGTCCCTTCCGGATAAACTGCAATCGGATGCAAGTTATGTTCAATCCTTTTGGTGGCTGTAATAATCGTCTCCAATCCTTTCCGGTTATCTTTTCGATTAAGTGGCAGGTGCCCGGCTCCAAACAGCCAACGCCCAATAAGAGGAATCTTCATAATGGCATCTTTCATAATATATGTAAGATTGAATTCCTTAAATCCCCAGATAGAAGCAATCGGGTCAATATTTGATTGGTGATTGCTGACCAATAAAAAAGCCTGATTGCGGGGTAATTTTTCTTTTCCTATTACCACAAGCTGCAATCGATAAATACTCATTAAGAGCTCAATTACTGCCTTAATCATGAAACGATGAAAACTTCGCGGTTGAAACAATTTCTTATTTGGTTTCACAAACAATGTGATGATATAACATATTGATAAGATAAAAGCCAGAGTAAGAACCATGAATAAAAGAATGTAAAGAGGAATGGTCCAATACAGTACCACACCATTTGCAACAAATTGTCCGTAATAAACTACAAAAAATGTTGCAATCAATCCACAAATAAATAAACCCAGCAATACCATATTATATCTTCCTTTGATAAACACAGAAACAAAGATCACCTTGTTCTTCTTTTTGAATTAATTGAAATTGCTCTAGTTGAAACAGAGGAAAATAAGTGTCCCCTTCATACTTTTTATTGATACGAGTGATATATAATTGTTCTGCATAAGGAAGGGCCAGTTCGTAAACTTGTTTTCCTCCTATCACAAAAACATCTTCTTTTGTTTGTTTTAAATAGGCATTCCCATCATGAATTACTTCCACTCCGGAATACTGAAATTGCAGATTGGAAGTCAGCACAATATTTTTCCGATTGGGAAGAGGCTTTTTATTACGACTGATAATGGATTCAAATGTTTTTCGACCCATTAAAACTGTTTTGCCTGTTGTTATTTTTTTAAAATAAGCCAAATCATCGGGATAATACCAAGGAAGGGTATTGTTTTTTCCAATTAAATTATCTATATCCATAGCAACAATAATCGCAATCATACAGCAACTTTCCCCTTTATTGCTGGATATGGTTGATAATCCACCAATTCGAAATCTTCATAGCGAAAATCTTCAATTGAGGTCACTTCCCGCAATATGTTCATTTTTGGTAAAGGACGCGGTTTTCTGGACAGTTGCTCTCGAACTTGATCCATTAGGTTTAGATAGATATGGGCATCCCCTATCGTATGAATAAATTCACCGACTTCTAGTTGACATATTTTTGCGACCATCATCGTTAAAAGAGCATAGGATGCAATATTAAAAGGAACCCCCAGAAATGCATCTGCACTTCTTTGATATAACTGGCAGGATAATTTATTATCCTGAACATAAAACTGAAACATCATATGGCAGGGTGGTAAAGCCATTTCTTCAATATAGGCAGCATGCCAGCTATTGACAATCAATCTTCTTGAATCCGGATTTGTTTTTATTTCATTGATAACCCAGGCCAGTTGATCTTTTACAACGCCATTTCCTTCAAAATGCCGCCATTGACGGCCATATACAGGGCCCAAATCACCAAATTGATCAGCAAAATTTTGGTCTGTTTTTATTTTTTCAACAAACTCCTTCATTGTTTCATTTTGATAAAAAGGTGATTTTTTATAGTTTTCATAGGGCCAGTCATTCCATATTCGGACATCATGACCCACTAAATATTTAATATTTGTTTCACCTTTGATAAACCATAGCAATTCATGGATAATTGATTTTAAATGCACTTTTTTCGTTGTTAACAATGGAAACCCTTCCTGCAAATCAAAACGCATTTGATAGCCAAAGCATGAGATTGTCCCTGTATTGGTGCGATCTTCCTTCTTTTTACCATTGGTCAATATATGTTGTAAGAAATCCAGGTATTGTTTCATATTAATAATCCTTCCTCTTTATTTTTTGATTAAATAATCATGTCCTTTTAGTGAATCCGGTTCCAAAAAACTCAAATCAGGAAATCCTTGTTGCCTTAATGCTTCATAAACCATGATTGCAGCAACGTTGCTTAAATTAAGTGCCCTTACTTTATCACTCATCGGCAGTCGAATTGTCTTACTTAAATTCTCTTGAAGAATTTCTTTGGGAATTCCTGTTGATTCCTTTCCCAAAATAAAATAATAATCTTTACTGGAATCAGCTGTATCTACGTCATAAATAGTTTTCATTCCATAACGACTGAGAAAATAAAACTCTCCTTTATTTTTTTCAAAGAAAGAAGTAATATCCGGGTAGAGGATATAATGTACCTCGTTAATGTAGTTTGCGCCACTTCTTTTCACTTCTTTTTCTGATAATTTAAAACCCAATGGTTCAATCAGATGAAGTGTAGTATTGGTTGCCAGGCAGGTTCTCATTATGTTTCCCGTATTCTGGGGAATTTCCGGTTGATATAAAACGATATGAATCATGGGTAACCTCTTTTTACATGTATCTATTATATCAAAAAAACCTTTATTTGACAATAAAAAACACAAGCATTTTATGATTTGCCTGTGTTTTCATCTTTTGCTTTTTTAGCATATTTAATAATATTTGCAACCTGAATACCAGAAAATATCAGCAATCCGATTATCAAAACTGTATAGATGTATAATTTGTTCTGAACAAACCCGGAAGCTAAAAATGTCCCTATTTTTTGATTGTGATAAATTACTTTTCCAATAATATCTTCTTCTTCAATGACTTGAACATCATCTTCGTCTATATCAGGATTGATTCCCTGCAGGGTAATCTCATTTCCCTCTATTGTTATTATCTTGTGGGTAACCGGTTCCTTTTGGACATCGGTATCAATATTATAATAAAAAGTAACAATATCTTCTTCCTGATAATCTCTTTGCCGTTGAATGATTAGAAATGTTCCAATCGGATAATCGGGTTCCATACTGGAGGTTGTGACAGTTAGAAATCCATAGCCAAACAAAAGTGGTACCTGTTGTTTGCGCACAGAAACTGCAGTATTAATAATAATAATGATAGCCAGAATGAAAATGAGAAAAGGAAGAATTACTAAAATCTTTTTAAAAATTTTCATTTAGAATCATTTCCCTGACCGGAATCTTCATTCATTATTTCCTGAATTATTTCCAATCCTTTTTCTTTTTCCAGTTCCAGTTTTTCTTTTAATTTGGCTTCTTCTTTTGCTTTTAGAGCAGCTATTTTTTGTTCTTCCCGTTCAGCCAATTTTCTAAGTTTCTCTGCTTCCCGTTCTTTTAATTTATCCAATTTTGCTTTTTCTTTTTCTTCCAAAAGCTTGATTCGGGCTTTTTCTTTTTCTTTCAAAGCCTTTAATCGGGCTTTTTCTTTCTCTTTCAGGGCTTTTAATTTAGCTCGTTCCCGTTCCTTCTGTTTTTGGACTTTTTTTCTTTCGCGCTCTATTTCTTTTTGACGTTGTAATTTTTCTTTCTCACGCTCTTTTTGCTTTTCCAAACGGGCTATTTCTCTTTGTTTTTCGCGCTCTTGCTGACGACGGTTTTTTTCTTCTTCTGTCAGTTTTTTTCTGCCTGCTTTTTTAGGAGCATTTTTACGTTCCAGTTTTGCCTTCTCCCGTTCAATTTGCTTTTCAGTCCGCATTTTTATCTTTTCCATCTTTTTTAAATCCGAAGATTTGTATTTTAATATTTGTTCGATGGCTTTCTGATTACGCATTTTAAACCGCAAAGAAGCAACCGGATCTTTTTTTACGTCTTCAGGCATTTCCATTAAACTGTCAAAGATATTCTCTGTAATCTTAAATGCATTCTGATAGACATCTTTTAAAGCAACATGGTATGGTTCGCCATCTGCAACCCGTTCATTGATTCTTCTGCTGTACAGTCTTCTTGCTTCCTGATAGTAGTATTCATTGATGAGATGATTTTCCAGTTCAATAGAATCTTTATCCGGATTTAAATCGCGTTCACTTAAAATTTTGGTTTTACGTTTTGTTTTAAGCGTATTTGGAATTTCTTTAAACCGTCCCAAATCCGATTCATCATTGGCAACAACTGTTGCAAAAGAAACTAATATCAACTCTTTTATTTTTTCAGTATATTCCTCTTTAATCTTTTCTTCCGATACACTTGTCTGAATAGTATATTCAATTTTGCCATAGGAATCCAAAAACATCCATAATTCATAACATTTCCGATAATTGGGATCCCTGGTTAAAATATTCGTCTTTTGAATCGGTGAATATACAGCCTTTGCAGATTTCAGACTTTTCATAAACGGTGATCCATTGAATCCCATAATAAAGGAACGTAATTCTTCAATCCGTTTTAAAAGTTCATAGTTTCTTAATTCAATTTCGCTGTCATGTACTTTTCTTTGAATATTTAAACGAAGTTCATATTCCACATTGATATCATCAAATTGGAAACGGGATTCCGTTTGAAATTTATTCAAATAATCTGATCCAATCAGAGCAATAACCATATTGTATCTTTTTTCAACAAAAATAGTCAATTTATCAATCAATGTTTTAACGAACCTGTTTTCATAAATGGCCAATTCTTCTTCCCGATGAATTGTCAGTATTTTTTCAGGAATGACATCGCCCTGGGGAGTAATCGTTTTTACGTAACGCGAGTGGGAAGCCAAATGACGGACAGATTCAGCTGACGTTTTTTTAGCCATTTCCACCGGTACAATTTCACTTTGATCTTTAATGAATGATTTGGGATTACGGATAATGTTATCAATAAAAGCCAGACTGTTATGAATAACATCCACCCAGGCTCCTTCAAACACCCTTGTTTCTGTCATATATTTTTGAAACAGCGTATTGTTACCGGCATTGACTGCACTTAAAAAAGACGTAGAAAAAGGATCTGATTCGTTGACTTTTGTAATACGATTATCGATTTTTCCAAAGTAGCGTTTTACATAATCCACACTCATAAGATCCACTCCTTATTTTATTTATACCATTCTTTGCAATTCTTTAATGTAACTGATTGATTCTTTAAATTTATCTTTACCAAATATTTTATTGATTTCAGTGACTAAGCCATCTAATTCTGCTTTCATAAAAGTAATATTCAATGCTTCAAATTTTCTTAATACTTTATGGGCCAGTGTATAATCCAATGCTTCGATTTCTGTTCCTCCACAAGCTACATATACTGGAACAAAAGTATTAATCTGTTTTAATATACGGTTACCAAAAGCAAGCTTGAAATTGGAAATCATGTAATTATCCAATTTATTGAACTTATCTAAAAGTGATTCAGAAATTGGATAGTCTTCTTTCGCTTTTTCGAATAACTGATCCAAGTATTCATAAGTCATCGTCATAGGCGGAGTGTCTTCTGTAACAAAAGCTTCTCCTTTTGTTGCAAATTCAATCGACATTGCGCGGTCATATACTTTATCTGTAATCGTAAAGGTTGAATCATCCTTATTTGCAGTTCCCACAAACCATACATTTTGGGGAATAGTGATTTTACCATTAATAAGCATTTTGGGATCAGAATCCCAGATATCAGGTACCAAATCAATTCGCCATTCTGCCAAGTCGGGCATTTCCATAATTGACAAGAATTCCGCAAAATAATACTCAATTCGCGCTAAATTCATTTCATCCAAAACAATAAAGTTGATATCATTGCGATAAATGGTTTCATATAATGCTTTCAGAAAATCTGTTTCATTGAATTTCTTGGTGAATTCGTTTAAATAACCCAATAACTCTGCACGATCTCTCCAGGATGGCTGAACCGAGCAAATGGAAGCATTGTTTCTAAAAAACTTTGCCATAGCATAGGGAAGCGATGTTTTACCGGTTCCGCTGATACCTTCCAAAATCATTACTTTACTGGTTGCAAGACTCGCAAAAAACAACATGATTATTTTTTTATCATAATATAGTTTTAATCTGGAGCAACTGTATTTTACGAATCGTTCAATAATTTCCGGTAAACCGATTTTATCTTCCGGATCCATTTCAATTTCAAGGACGCGACCATCATACCGTAGGTCAACAGCTTTCAGTTTTGCGAAACGGCTTGGTTCATCTTCTTTACCGGATGCTGTCTGCGTGGACAATTGATAGTCTTCATTGGGATTGACACCAAGTTGAGATACTTTCATCGCCAGGATTTTATTTTTCTCATCAATTACTTCCAATACTTTTTGATTTAAACGGGCAATTTCTTCACGCAAATCATCTTTGTCCATTTCTCCTCTTTGAAAACGAACATATCTTCTGATTAGATAAATGATACGGACAATGACAAAATACACAAACAGAAGAATTAATATGGTGGAGATTACAAACAACACCCATCCAAAAAAACCAAATTCCTTACTATTTGCGCGAAGAATTTCAAAGTAATAGACAAAGTTGGTCCATAGATTTTTGAATAATACATTCCATAAACCTGCAAACCACTCTTTTATGTCCTCCCAAACCTGGGCGAAAAGTTGTAAAAAGTATCTTGAGAAAGCATTCATCTTGATTCCCCTTCAATGTTTTCTTTTCTATTTCTTATTATACCACTATATAGTATATAATCACAACTAAAAAGTTGTGATTATTTACCATTTTATACAGTTTAGTTAATTGTTATTTCAATTATTCGCCTTTAAATACCAAGTAAGAAGTGAAAGCAGATAATGCAGCATTGTTATTTGCATCTCCATCCCAACCTTCAATCCAAATAGTAATGGTGAATTGTTTTGCAACATTTGGAGTTAATGTACCAAGTGTAATTGCATCATATGCTGAACCACTAGCTGGGCTTGCAACATTAGCTGGAGTTGCTGGAGTATAAATTCGTCCATCAAAAAATTCATCAGTAGCGTCTTTTAAAGCATATACTTCAGATCCTGGAGTACTGTCATCATAATATAACATATCATCAGTTTCAACTCCTGGTGTTCCATTTTGAAATGCACTTAAAGCAATCCAAGAGTTTGCAGGGTCATAGTAATTCCCAGTTCCATATGTTCCAGAATTTTGACCTTCAACTACATCAGTGAACGGTTCCCAGATATAACTAGCAGTTCCATCAGAAACCATAAGGCGAATGGCACCCAAAACGGCTGTATCTTCAGGATCAGCAGTTGCAGCAACAAATGCAGATGTATCAACATCTAAATTTAATGTTAAATTGTCTTCTGAAGATCTAAACCATAGATTATATGTTAAATAGGATGATCCATCAGGTGCAGTTGTACCTGCAGTAAATGAACTTGCATCTTCATAAACAAAGTAAGAATTAGTTGAAGAATCTAAGACAAGCTGTTTAAATCCTTCTGATCCGCTAGTAGCGTCATAGGTAACTGGTGTAAGAACTCCATCAATGGTCCCGAGAGTAACGGCATATCCCCAAGTTCCTTCATTTCCAGTAGAAGATATTTGTAAATCTTTTCCAGCAGATCCAACATTTAATGTGATTTCATTTACATCAACTTCGTTTTGCAGGGTGAACCATGCGAAAGTTGAAGATACGGCAGCAACGAATGCAAATACTAACATAAACGCAGCAATAATTAA
>JAQUYJ010000108.1 GCA_028691905.1 Bacilli bacterium | reverse complement strand
AAAAAATCAATGACCTTTTGATATAAAACAGCTGTCTGGATTGCATTTACCTGAAAGAAGGAATAATGGGACAAGCGGAATTTCGCTCCCATTAATTCGTCTTCAATAAATTCACTTCCATATCCAACATGGGACTGATGTCCCAAAATAACATTGGTATCCTTGCTGTTTATATTTTCAATAATAGAACAAACTTTGGGATATCGTTCGACTATTTTATTGACAAGTTTGTTCAGATATGTAATTTTTGCTGTGACAACCAAGACAACCATCCACTCTTGTTTTTTATTCACCCGAAGCAAGACATGACGCAGGATTCCTTTTCCTGTTTTTTCATCATAGCCACTAACCCCAAATTCATTGGCTAGGTTACGAATAAACAGAACCATTTGCGTACCTTCCTGAGGTTGAATGTAGCATCTGTCAATGGGAATGATATGATGTGATTTCTCCTGATAGTATCCGGCTATTACTTTTCCATTTTTTATTCCAAAAGGCATTTGAATTTTATTGCGGTAAAAATAGGGATCTTCCATGCCATAAACTTCATCAATCCTACAATCCAAATGCCCTATTTTGCGGAAAGTATCCTCTGCTGTTTTTTTCTTAAATTGCAATTGGGATTCATAATCCATGTGCATCAGATTACATCCACCGCAACGTCCAAAATAGGAACATATCGGTTTTACCCGATTCTTTGCCGATAATATAACAGATTGCAGTTCACCGATGCCATAGTTGTTTTTTATTTTTGTTACTTTACAAAAAACTTTCTCATCAATGAGTGCATGGGGGATAAATATAACTTGACCATCTATTTTTCCAATTCCATGCCCTTCATGAGAAAGTCCTGTAATCGTTACCTGATATATTTTACCTATTTCCATATTTCGCCCGTTGCAATTGCCCATCCAAGAATAATCATGGCAATGGAAATGAGAATCATGAGAATCATAAAAAAGAGTTTGGAAAAAATGGGAGGAAGGCGATCCTTTCTAAACAGCATCAAATAAAGAGCATACACACCCGATGTCACGAAAAGGTATCCCAAAAATGTTTTTAAGAATTCCATTTTACTCCTCCTTTTGTTTTTTTACTTCCTCAATCATCGCTTTACTGACAACATCAACCACTCTTGTATCAAATACAGAAGGGATGATGTAATCAGGATTTAATTCTTCTTCTGTTATTAAATAAGCAATAGCATAGCTTGCTTTTAATTTCATTGTTTCAGTTATTTGACTTGCTCTTGCCAGTAATGCTCCTTTGAAAATACCCGGAAATGCAAGCACATTGTTTATTTGATTGGGAAAGTCACTTCTTCCGGTTCCAATGATTGCGGCTTTACCAAGTTTTGCTTCTTCCGGCATGATTTCTGGGGTTGGATTGGAAAGAGCGAATACAATAGCATTTGTATTCATTGTTTCAATCATTTCTTTTGTAACGATATTGGGAGCACTGACTCCAATAAAAACATCAGCACCCACTAAAATATCAGCCAGTGTTTTTTTATCAAGCGGGGGAGACTGAACAATATTTTCATCAAGTAATTCCTGTAAAACAAAATCATATTGATGATAATACGCCTGATTGACGACCCCACTCCGCTTATATGCATTTATTTCTTTTACTCCGAGCCCTTTAATAATGCGCATTACTGCTGATCCGGCAGCTCCTGTCCCACTTATTACAACCCGAAGATCAAATATGGATTTTTTTAAATAACGGCAGGCATTAATCAGGGCAGCACCAACGACAATTGCTGTTCCATGTTGATCATCATGAAAAACCGGAATTGGTAACTTCTTTTTCAATTCCCGTTCAATTTTTACGCAGCGGGGAGAAGAAATATCTTCTAAAATAATTCCCCCAAAGCTTGGTGCAATTTTTGAAACGATTTCAATGATTTCATCTGGATCTTTTGTATCCAGGCAAATCGGAAAAGCATCCACATTGGCAAATTTTTTTAATAACAGGGCTTTTCCCTCCATTACAGGAAGAGCTGCTTCCGGCCCAATATCACCCAATCCTAAAACAGCAGTACCGTCTGTGACAATACCGACCATATGTCCTTTTGAAGTATAATCATAAACTTTTTCTTTATCTTCTTTTATTTCCAAACAAGGGAAAGCAACCCCCGGTGTATAAGCAAGGGACAAGTCCGAAGCATTATTCAGGGGAACCCTGGATTCCACAACTAATTTTCCGTTTTTATGCAATAACAATGCTTTTTCTTTCATTTCTCTTCTTCCTTAAAAATACTGTTTCCTTCGCAGTCGTATGCAACTATAACTGGAAAATCTTTTACCCACAACTCATAAATAGCTTCCGGTCCCAAATCAGGAAAAGCAATCAATTCCATTGATTCAACGCAAAGCGATAGTTTTGCACCAATTCCGCCGATTGCATTTAAATATAATATGTGATTTTCTTTTGCCATATTCTGAACCTGTTTGTTTCGGGGTCCTTTCCCAATTGTACAATTAATATTTGTCAGATAAGGCATATAGGCATCCATTCGATAAGCTGTAGTCGGACCGATTGAACCGATTCTTCCTTCTTTTTTGGGAGTTGGGCCAGTATAATAAATACAGGCATTTTCTAAATCAATGGGAAGTGCTTGCTTGTTTTTCATCATTTGAATCAAACGATTGTGAGCAGCATCACGCATTGTGTATAACTTTCCGGTTAAATGGATGTAGTCATAAGCTTTTAATTCTTTTTTTATCGCTTCGCTTATCGGTAAAATCACTTGTTTCATAATGTTACTCCTTTGTGTCTACTTGCATGGCACTGAAAATTAACGGCAACAGGGAGTGCTGCAATGTGGCAGGGGGCTACATTTACTTTTACCGCAAGGGCAGTTGTCATCCCTCCGATTCCCATGGGGCCGATATCCAACTGATTAATCTTTTCAAGGAGTGTTTTCTCCAATTGGGCAGCAATCGAATCACTCGATTGATCTTCAATCGGCCGAAGAATTGCTTCTTTGCTTAATAAGGTACACTGTTCGAAGTTACCACCAATACCTACACCGACAATCATAGGCGGACAGACTTTTCCACCGGCTCGTTTTACAGAATCTATGACAACTTGGATGACTCCTTCCATTCCGTCACTGGGAATGAGCATTTTTGTCTGACTTAAGTTTTCACTGCCGGCACCTTTTGGACAGACTGTAATTTTCAACTGATCCCCTTTTACCAATTTGGTATGAATAATACAGGGGGTATTGGAAAATGTATTTTTTCGGTCCAGGGGATGAGCAACAACTGACATTCGGAATTTTTCGTCTTCATATGCTGATTTAACACCTTCATGGATGGCATCATCGATTAAAAAATCAAAATGCACGCGATTACCGATTTCCAGAAAAACTACAACAATTCCAGTGTCCTGACAAATTGGAATTCGTTTGATCCTGGCAATTTCCGCATTTTCCAATATTTCCTGAATAATAAGTTTTGATAAAGGAACCTGTTCTTTATTTCTGCCCTCTTCCAAACGTTTGATTACATCTTCGTCCAAATCATAAACAGCAGAAATTGTTAATTCTCGAACAGCACTTTTTACTGTTTCATAGTCAATAAATTTCATATCATCACTCCTATATGTTATATTATACAACAAGAAGCTTTAAATTACTAGAAATTTTCATTATGATACCGTTTTAATTTTCTAATAAAAAAAGAAAATCAATCTCGATTCGAGATTGATTTTTAATTGTTTTTTATTGAAATTGAAAATAAAATAATTATTTGCTGATTAAATATTTAGCAGTACGAACCAATTGGGCTGTGTAGCTCATTTCGTTGTCGTACCAGGCAATTACTTTAACCAATTGTTTGCCATCGACATTCATCACTTTCGTACAGGCAGCATCAAAGATACTTCCATAAACTGAACCGATAACATCACTTGATACAATTGGGTCTTCTGTATAGCCTAAAGTGTCATTAACTGCTGCTTTTACAACTGCATT
>JAQUYJ010000107.1 GCA_028691905.1 Bacilli bacterium | reverse complement strand
GATTGGTTGCCAGACATTTACGGATTGGTACTTTTTTCTGTTTTCCCATGCTATCCTCCTAATTTTTCACGTTATATGAAAATTCAATCCCTTCTTCAACGGCATCGGATAATTTTTTGATATCAATTTTCCAGCCGGTTGCAAGCACTGCCAGTTTCGCATTCAATCCACGTGAACCAATAGCCAGTGAATACTGGTCTTCACTCGTAATGGCAATTGCTTTTTTCGTTTTTTCATCGGGAACAACACTCAGTATTTTTGCCGGAGAAAGAGCTTCAGCAATCAGGGCAACAGGATCATCCCGCCAAATAAATATGTCGATTTTTTCACCGCTCAGAGCAGCGTTAATCGCTTTGATTCGCGATCCGGCACTGCCGACACAGGCTCCTTTCGCATCTACATCATCACTTAATGACAGAACTCCGACTTTACTGCGGACACCGGCTTCCCGGGCAATACCCATTATTTCAATCAAACCGGAACTGATTTCAGGAATATTCATTTCAAATAATTTGCGAACAATTTCTTTATTGCTGCGCGAAACAAATACTTTTGGTCCTCTTCCCGTTTTTTCTACTTTTGTAACATAAACTTTCTTTTCTTCACCAATCAGGTATGCTTCGTTTTCCGGAATATCTTTTGTAGAGATGGTAGCTTCCACTCCTTTCCCTAAAGAAATGGCAATGAATTTGTCATTTTTACTTGTTACCCGTCCGGTAATGATTTCCCCGATTTTATCCGAGAACATATTATAGGCGTCTTCCCGTTCAAGGGATGTCAGTTCATTCAATAAATTCTGGCGGAACAGCGAAGCTGCTTTTCTTCCGAAAACACTTAAATTGATTTCTTCGCGGATTTCGGAACCGACTTTTACCCGTTTGTGATTTTCAAGTGCTTCTTCAAGTGTGATTTGACCCCTTGGTCCTTCCGGATCCACTTCTTCCACAACCGTTAATACATCAAAAAAACGAATTTTTTTCTTATCATAATCTGCATCAATTTTTACGATTCCTTTATAAGGAACATCACTGTTCTTACAGGCAATTCCCATCGCTACTTCCACTTTCGCAAGGACATCTTTCAGTTCCAATCCTCTGTCATAGGCAATTTGTTCCAGCGATTCAAAAAAGTTTTTACTTATCATGTTATTCTCCTAAAAATGTACTGCAAAGCGAATCCGTTTGATTTGATTCCTTGCAATCACTATATTTTTCTTTCTTCCTTTGATATTTATTTCGAGGGTTATTTCATTGTCTTGTACCGACCGTAAAAACCCGTACCATTCTTTCTGTTTTTCAATGATTTCTTCTATCTGAACAAAAACGTATTGATTCTGAGCCTGGTTCCAATCCTGGACCGTTTTGATTTCTCTTTCGATTCCGGGTGAAGAAACTTCCAGAAAATATTCCTGATCAATCCAATTCTTTTCATCCAGGGCAAGACTCAAGGCTTCATTCAAGGCAGTTGCATCCTCGATGCTTAACCCTTCTTCTTTATCTGCAATGATTCGCAGATAATAGTTTTGTTTTTCTTTTTCCCAGATTACTTCCTTTATTTCCAATCCCAGGGGATCCGCCAAAAGAACAGCCAGTCCGAAAACTTTTTCTTCCAATTCCACTTTTTAAAAACCCTCTCCTAAAATGTTCTTAGGGAGCAGACCGGCTGCTCCCTAATTTCGTAACTATATTATACCGCAAAGGAGCGGATTTGTAAAGGAAAACAAAAAAATAGTGCTACTCTATCTTTTTTTGAGATTCAGTGGAAGCAAAATAGGTACCGACTGCCATTAAAGCAAGGGCAATATAAAAAGTAGGCTGCGGTATTTCAAAAAACAGGATAAACGATAGGACCACACCGATAAAAGGGGCGATGGCATAGTACATACTTGTCCGGGAAGCTCCCAGACCTCTTTGTGCGTAAACATAGAAATAGACACTTAAGCCATAGGATACAAACCCCAAAATCAACGCCAATCCCATTTCTGCTGCCTGCCAGGTCCATTCCCGGACAAGAAAAGCAACAAGCAGGGCTCCAATTCCGGAAAAAATACCTTTTATTAAAACAATGGTTTGAACATAATGATGGGACAATGCCCGTGTACAGTTGTTTTCCAATCCCCAAAAAATACAGGCAAGAATAACAAACAGCGAACCAAAAGAAAAAGAAAGTCTGTTGACGTCTTCAATGGACAGCAACACAGTCGCCAGGGTAATAATGACTAAAGCAACCCATAAACGGGGTTTGATTTTTTCACGAAACAGGAAATAGGCTATTAATGAGGTGGCTACTATTTCAAAATTATTCAGTAAAGATACGGTTTCCGGTTGATTCATTTTCAATCCAATCATCAAGGATATCGGCGCCAAAATATCCAAAACAACCATCAGTACAACGTACTTTATTTCTCTTTTGGAAAATGCTTCTTTTTTGTCTTTTTTCTTCAGGTGAAAAAAGGTCATTCCCAACCCTGCTCCCAAATAAAGAAACCCGGCAAGCATCGTCGATGACAGTCCCCTGTCCAGCAATATTTTGGATAAAGGAACACTCATTGCATAAAAAACAGCAGCCAGTACGGCGAAAACAATGTATTTATTCATATCCATTCCTTAAAAGAATAAATGTTCAATCAATATTTTTAAACCGATTGCAATCAGAATAAGACCACCCAGTGATTCTGCAATTTTCTTACAGCGGCATCCAAACCGATATCCCGTCCACACCCCTAAAAATGACAGGAAAAAGGTAATCAAACCGATAATGAGAGCAGCAAGAACAATATCATAATCCAAAATGGAAAATGTAATTCCGGCAGCCAGTGCATCGATACTCGTTGCTATGGACAGGATGATAATTTCACCAAAGCCATTCTTTTTTTCGGTTTCAATAACCACGGGCTTTCTGGACTCGACAATCATTTTCAGGCCGATACCAACCAAAAGAACAAAAGCAAGCCAATGGTCAAACCGGCTTATTTCTTCTTTGAACTGACCGGCAACCAACCAGCCAAGTACCGGCATTCCGGCCTGGAACAATCCAAAGAAAAAAGCAATAAGCAAAGCGTAATCCACTTTCCATTTATTATTGCTTAATCCTTTACCGACAGCTGCTGCAAAAGCATCCATCGATAATCCAAAGCCGATGGCAATGAGGGAAAGAACAATCATACATCCTCCAAAAAAATGGTGCTGCTGCACCATTTGGTAACAAAACAAAATTATTGTACCATAAAAACAAAAAGATGTCGAGATGAAATTTTATTCAATTCTCCAGTCAATCGGTTCCTGCCTGTGACTGATTAAAAAAGCATTTGCCTTTGAAAAGTGACTGCATCCGAAAAAACCCTGATAAGCAGACAGCGGACTGGGGTGGGGAGCAGTCAAAATCAAATGATTGGGATTGGTAAGAAGAAACTGTTTTGCTTTTGCATCGTTTCCCCAAAGCAGAAAAACAATGGGTCGGTTCTGCTGATTCAAAAGGGCCAATACATTGTTGGTAAAGGTTTCCCAGCCCTGATTGGCATGGGAACGCGGTAATCCGGCCCGGACCGTTAAAACAGCATTCAAAAGCAATACACCCTGTCTGGCCCAGCTTTCCAAATTTCCGGATTGTCCCATCCTGACCTGACAGTCTCTTTCAATTTCTTTATAAATATTGACCAGCGAAGGCGGAATCTTCTGGCCCGCAGGAACCGAAAAAGCAAGACCGTGGGCTTGACCAGGACCGTGATAGGGGTCCTGTCCCAATATTACAACTTTCACTTTCCCATAATCCGTTAAGCGGAGTGCTTCATAAATATTCTCTTTGGGGGGATAAACGGATGCATGTGTATATTCGTAAATAAGAAAACGGCGAAGATGCTGATAGTATTCTTTTTGAAATTCATCTTTTAATATGCTGTCCCATTCATTATGAAAGGAAATCATTGCTATTCTCCTTTTTCTTTAAAAAAATAATACATCAGAATGGAACCGGCCACTCCAACATTGAGTGATTCCAGATTGGGATTGGTTTCAATACGAACGACCTGATCGCAAGACGCCAATTACCGGGGATGGACACCACTGCCCTCATTACCCAATAAAAGGCCGTATTGATGA
>JAQUYJ010000106.1 GCA_028691905.1 Bacilli bacterium | reverse complement strand
TCGTTTTTCGTTCTTGGTTATTAAAGCAGGTGCTCTTTGTTCGAATTGTTTACGCAAGCGATTGTTACGATTTAAAATACGACGATAAAGGTCATTTAAATCAGTTGTCGCAAAACGTCCACCATCCAGTTGAACCATTGGCCGTAAATCAGGCGGCAATACAGGAATAACATCCATTACCATCCATTCCGGTTTATTTCCAGAGCGATAAAATGCTTCGATTACTTCTAATCGCTTAATGATTTTTTCTCGTTTTTGCTTTGAAGTAACCTTTAATTCTTTACGTAACTGTTCTACTTCTTTTTCTAAATCCAAATCCTGGAGTAATTTTTTTATTGCTTCTGCTCCGGTAAGGGCGATAAATTTCTTATAGCCATATTCTCTTTGCAATTGACCGTATTCTTGTTCAGATAAAATTCTACCCTTCGACAATACATCAATATTACCTGGATCAGTGACAATGTAGGAAGCAAGATAAACGATATCTTCCACTTCTTTTGTTCTCATATCGAGCATCAAGGAAATTTTGCTGGGAGAATTTCTTAAAAACCAAGTATGAACGACGGGAGCAGCTAGTTCAATGTGTCCCATCCGTTCTCTTCTAACTTTACTTTCAGTTAGTTCGACCCCGCATTTTTCACATTTTTTCCCTTTTTCTGTAGTTCTTTTGCTTTTACCACAGGCACATTGATAATCTTTTGTTGGACCAAAGATTACTTCACAAAAGAGACCGTCACGCTCCGGTTTTAAAGTACGATAGTTAATGGTTTCATGTTTTTTAACTTCACCATAACTCCAAGATCGTATTTCTTCTGGGGACGCTATTCCTATTTGTATATAATCATATTTTTTCAATAGACCTTACCCCCTTTTATAATTATTAGAGAATTGTGCTATTTCTTCCACAAGACTCTTATTGGCAACATCTTCTTTGGTTGCACTGTCAATTAATTTAACGCTGATTCCCAAACCTTGCAGTTCTTTTACCAGTACACGGAATGATTCCGGAATACCCGGTGTTGGAATAGGTGTTCCATCAACAATTGCTTTATATACTTTATTTCGACCGACAATGTCATCTGATTTAATTGTCAGCATTTCCCGCAATGTATAACTTGCACCATAGGCTTCCAGTGCCCATACTTCCATTTCTCCGAAGCGCTGACCACCGTTTTGTGCTTTTCCACCCATTGGCTGTTGTGTAACAAGGGTATAGGGGCCCTCACTACGGGCATGAAGTTTATCATCTACCATGTGAGCTAATTTAATCATATACATAACACCGACATTGATGCGGTTGTCAAAAGTATCGCCGGTCCGGCCATCTCTTAAGATGGTTTTTCCATCTTCATCCATATTTGCTTCTTTCATAATCGCAGTTAAATCATCTGATTTAACCCCATCAAATACTGGAGTTGCAATATTGACACCTAATTTTTTAGCTGCCATTCCGAGATGAACTTCCAATACTTGACCAATATTTAACCGACTTGGTATCCCTTGGGGATTTAACATAATATCGATTGGTGTTCCGTCTTCCATATAGGGCATATCTTCCTGGGGAAGAATTTTGGAAATGACACCTTTATTACCATGGCGACCACTCATTTTGTCGCCTTCTGTAATTTTTCTTTTTTGAACAATGAATACACGAACTTTTTCATTTACACCAGGACCTAAATCATCCCCGTTTTTACGATTGAAATATTCAATACGATGGACAATACCACCACCGCCATGCGGAACACGCAGGGAAGTGTTTCGTACATCTTTAGAATTATCTGAAAACAAAGCATGACTCAAACGCTCTTCCGGAGTCGGATCAGTTTGCCCTTTTGGTGTAACTTTTCCAACAAGAACGTCGCCTTCTTTTACTTCTGCTCCCAATCGAACAATTCCATCAATATCCAAATTGGCAATGGCGTCTTTTTTCTCATTATCCAATTCATTTGTTATTTCTTCTTTACCTAATTTGGTATCACGAACCTCAACTTCATATTTTTCAATATGAATAGAAGTATATACATCATCCTGAACCAAACGTTCACTCATGATTACCGCATCTTCGTAATTATACCCATTCCATGTCATAAAAGCAATGACAATATTGCGTCCCAAAGCCATTTCACCTTGGTCCATTGAAGCGCCATCCGCTAAAATGTCCCCTTGACGAACTGTCTCTTTGGCTTTTACTATCGGCTTTTGATTAACACAGGTAGAATGGTTGGATCGTTCAAATTTAATTAAAGGATAAGTTTTTAATTTCCCACTGTTTTCCAATACAATAATCTTGCCTGAATCGACATATTGAATGATTCCATCTGCTTCACATACTACTGCCACACCTGAATCTTTTGCTGCTTTGGCTTCAATTCCTGTTGCAACGTATGGTGCTTCCGGTTTCAATAAAGGAATAGCTTGGCGCTGCATATTGGCACCCATTAGTGCTCGGTTAGCATCATCATGTTCCAAAAACGGAATGCAGGCCGTAGAAACGGCAACAATCTGTTTTGGTGATACGTCCATTAATTGAATTTTATGACGATCCGCTTCAATGGTTTCACCCATATACCGAGCAATTACAATGTTATCAATGATTTCTTTTTGATCATTAACGTTGATATTGGCTTGGGCAATATGATATAATTCTTCTTTATCAGCAGTCAAATAAATAAATTCATCCTGAACAACTGATTTACCATCTTCTGTTTGTACTACTTTTAAATAGGGAGTTTCAATGAAACCATATTTATCCACCCGTGCATAACTTGCAAGAGAGTTGATTAATCCGATATTCTGTCCTTCAGGAGTTTCAATCGGACAAATTCTGCCATAATGGGAAACGTGAACATCACGCACTTCAAATCCAGCGCGGTCCCTGGTTAATCCACCGGCACCCAAAGCAGACAAACGTCTTTTATGTGTCAATTCCGATAAAGGATTAATTTGATCCATAAACTGTGACAACTGACTGCTACCAAAAAATTCCCGTATGGAAGAAGTCAAAGTACGGATATTGATTAAGTTTTGAGGGACAATATTTTTAGGATCATTGGATGTAGACATTCTGTCCCGAACATTTTTCTCCATTTTGGTTAAACCAATGCGGAATTGATTTTGAAGTAATTCGCCAATTAATCGTAAACGACGATTTCCGAGATGATCAATATCATCAACATGGCCGATATTAACATGTAAATTCATGTAATAGCTGACAGAAGCCAAAATATCCGATAAAGTTATATAATTCATTTCCTGTTCTTGATCATTTCCAAGTAAATGGATTACTTCATTTTGTTCATTTCTGACTTTTATTACTTCCAATACAACTGAATTTCCTTCAAGCATTTGTTCATATTCAAATGTTTTTCTAATTAAAGAACGATTCTGTTCAATTGTACGAATAAAATTTTGATCCAAAAGCATGCCTTTTTCAAAAATCACTTCTCCTGTTTCCACATCAGTGATGTCTTCTGCTAAGTGATATTTGCCTACTAAAGTGGTAGCGCGTGCTAAAACATCCAGCTTTTTATTGACCTTGTACCGGCCAACACTGGCTAAATCATATCTTCTGTTATCAAATAATCGGCTAGCTAAATAAGTACGGGCTCCATCTGGTGTCGATTTTTCACCTGGACGTAATTTATCATACAATTCTTCCAATGCATCATCGGAACCGAATGTATCATCCTTCGCGAAAGTGTTTTCGAAATAGGGTGATCGTCCAAACATTGTGATAATTTCACGGTTCGAATTTAAACCCATAGCTCGTAAAAAAGTAGTTAATGGAATTTTTTTCGATCGATCCAGTTTTGCATACCATACGCCTTTGGTACCTGTTTCGTATTCAACCCAAGCACCTCTGGTAGGAATTACTTGACCGGAATATTGAATTTGTCCACTTTTCTTATCCATTTGGAAAGAATAAAATACTCCTGCTGAACGGATAATTTGTGTTACTATTACCCGTTCTGCTCCGTTAATGACAAAAGTGCCCCACGGAGTCATTACCGGGTATTCTCCCAAAAAGATTTTCTGTTCTTTTATTTCGCCGGTTTCCTTGTTTTTTAGCAAGACATCGACCTTTAAAGGACGAGCAT
>JAQUYJ010000105.1 GCA_028691905.1 Bacilli bacterium | reverse complement strand
GAAGTAGCAATCGCTGAAATCACAGATATCAAGTATCTTCCTGATTCCAATTATAACGCTTATACTGTAATATCACGAATCATATTGGAAGAAGATATTACATTGGAATATGATATCTTCCTTGCCAGCAGTGGGTGGGGACAGATTTATGTCAGCCATAATGGTATTTATTTTGCTGGTTCTCATTATTATTATACACTGCTGGAATACCGCCAGGAAGGTGTTCTCATTTCCTACCAATTTGACCAGACAGGGAAAGTGGTATTTGGTGGAAAAGGAAGTTATGAAGGCTGGGTGATTGACCAATTTGCAATGGACGAATATGATGGATATATGCGCATTGCTACTACTACCGGTTGGGGTGAAACAGTTAAAAACAGACTGTATGTATTTGAACGAAAACGAACTGACACCGAATACACCTTGGAAGTCGTTGGAAAAATTGATGAAAACTTGGGTAAACCAGGCGAAACCATTCAATCCGTTCGTTTTAATGGAGATATAGCAACCGTTGTAACGTTTGAACGTGTTGACCCATTCTATACAATTGACTTAAGTAATCCGACCAATCCTACTATAACCGGTGCCCTTGAAGTGCCGGGTTACAGTGTTTACCAACATTTTTGGACCGATGATTTGGTTATCGGTATTGGTTTTGATGCAGATGAATTGGGAGTAACACAGGGAATGAAGTTATCTTTGTATAACATTGAAGATCCTGCCAATCCAATTGAAGTAGGTAATTCCCTGCTGTTGACAAAAGAAGATCAGGGGTGGTCCTACAGTGAAGCATTGTACAATCATAAAGCAATTATGATAGACAAAAATCATCAAATGATAGGATTTTCTTTGTGGCGGTATAATTGGAGTAACGGTTATTATAATTCCATGAACGATTACATTGTATTTGGAGTGGATGAAGAAGCAAATCAACCCATTGATATAAAATATGTAGTAAGTCATATAGATTACTTTAACGAATACAATGAATATCGAACATATTGGTCCAGATACGATTTTTCAATTGATCGGGGATTACGAATTGACGATTATTTATTCATAGTAAGTGGTGTTGCCATTACATCGCATAATTTAGTAGGTGATTTTGGATTGGTCGACGAAGTAGTGTTCGTGGAAGCAACCGCTGAGAATTAAATCCTATATTGTCAACTCCCTTCTTTCATGATATAATCAAAGAATAAAGAAAGGAGTTGGTAGGATGGAGTCACTGCAGGATGCAATTAAGCGACTGGCAGATAAAGATGAAGAAGCTTTCAATCAAATCTATGAGCAAACCAAAAATGTAGTGTTTGCAGTAATATATGCAATAACAAAAAAACGATTTTCTGCAGAAGATCTGATGCAGGATACCTATATGACAATGCTGGAAAAAATTCATCAGTACCAACCCAAATATTCTTTTCAAAGTTGGCTGGTGACCATCGCCCGCAACAAAGCAATTGACTATTATCGGCGTAAACAAAAAGAATACTTGGTTGATTCCCAGGAGGAAGAAAGGCTGTTCCCAGAACAACAATCAACCAGCGAATTACATTACCTATTGGATGATGTTATTCAAGTCTTAAATGAAAGACAAAGAAGCATATTCCTGTTATATATAACGAAAACTTTGACTTTTCAGGAAATAGCAAAAATTATGGAATGTCCACTGGGAACAATATTATGGGAGTATCGCCGGGCTGTGAAACTGGCCAAAAAGAGAATAGGAGGTGAATAAAATGAGTAGAAAAGACAATTGGGATAATCTATTAACAGAATTAAAAGCGATGACACCGGAACTGAATACTAAAAAAATCCTGGAAAATGCAGTTATTGAAACACCGGTATCGACAATAAAGCAAACAGTTTTCTTTTGCTTCAATCGAAAAGCACTTATTTCACTCGGGTTTTCAATTGTTTTCCTCCTTTTAATTGCTGTTATCCTGCCACCTTTTTGGGCAAGTAAAAATGCACCGGAAGGAGACCTCATTTATGCCACTGAAACTCAGGAAATATATAGCATTGCAATGATTAGTTTGACCTCCTTGGCTGAATCTCATCAAAGTATGTTTATGGATGATACAGTGTATCTGGATGAGGTTGATGATGAAAAAATCACTTATCTACATTACCATTTAAGTACCATTCGTCTTTTTTTAGGAACCGATATCAATTCGCGTTTTGCATTTACCACTAGTGAAAAAAGCGGATATGATTATAAAATAACTTTTACTTCACTCAATGTCGTGGACGAACCGGTATTGTTTCAATTATATTACCGTGAAGATAATATAAATAATTTGGTATATGGCCTGATTCTATACCATGATCAAGAAATGGAAGTGATGGGATTAATTGAAAATACTGCTACAGAAAATAAAATAACTTTCGTATATGAAATATTAGGTCAGGGTAATGATGATTTTATTCAAGTTGTTGCTATAAAAAAAGATGATGAAGTTCGCTTTTCTTATGAAATCACAAAGGATTACCAGTTGGTCTATCAGACCAATGTCGGTTACTATACACAAAACGGAATGGCTTACGCCCTCCTGCAGCAAACAACATCTCCGATATTTACTAACCAATATTTAATTTATGATGATGACAATGTGGAAATTGAATACAAGTCTTACGAAACGGTTGACTCAGAAGGGCCGGGGGCTACAGCGGAAGAAGGCAGTATTTACGTGGAATACACTCAAAGTGAAGACCAGATTTCCAGCTTCTATTTTTCCAATATTATGGGTGAAAGCTCAACATATGCAATCGAACAAAATAAATAAAAAAAGGTCCATTATGAATTGTTTTCATAGTGGACCTTTTTAATAAAATAAAAAACTATTGATTTTTCAATAGTTTTTATTGCTTTAAGCACGTTTCACTAAACCGGAACGTAGTGCACGTGTCGAAACATATACACGTTTTTCTTTCCCATCTTCATCTATAATTCTTACTTTTTGTAAGTTAGCTTTCCAAGTTCGACGTGAAGCTTTTAATGAGTGAGGGCGGTTGTTACCAGTGACTGTACCAAGACCTGTTACATAACATTTGCGAGCCATCTTCATACCTCCTTAAATCCTAAATTATTATACCATATAAAAAATCAATAAGCAAGAAAAAATATATTATTTTATTTTGAAATCAAGTAGCTTCAATTCAACTGCAATAACGAGGAATGATTATTTTTTCTTGCATAGATGATTATTTTGTGCTATAATAAACAAGTAATATTTTGAATATCAAATATTTATATAGTAAATTATGGAGGCTTAATGCGACATGCAAATAACCAAGTTAGATGGAGCTCTGTTTAAAACATTAGTAATGAACGGAGCAGAAAACTTAAGAATAAATTATCAATCAATAGATGCTTTAAATGTCTTTCCAGTGCCGGACGGAGACACAGGAACCAATATGAAAATGACTATTGATGGTGGTGTAAATGAAATTAAAAATTTAGATGAAACCAATATATATGAAGTAGCAAAAAAATTATCCCGAGGAATGCTGATGGGAGCCCGTGGAAATTCAGGGGTTATTTTATCGCAGTTATTTCGCGGAATATATAAAGGATTTGAAGGATTTGTAAGTGTCAATGCCATTAACCTGTCGAAAGCTTTTTTAAGTGGTGTATCCCAGGCATATAAAGCAGTGATGAAACCGGTTGAAGGAACCATTCTTACTGTTGCCAGAGAAGCGAGTGAAAAACTGGCTGCCATATCTTCTTCAAGGATGAGTATCAATGAATTTTTTGATGAATTGATAATCGAAGCAAAGGCATCTCTTCAACGGACACCGGATTTATTGCCTGTTTTAAAAGAAGCGGGTGTAGTTGACAGCGGCGGTGCCGGTTTAATCTGTATTTTGGAAGGAATGCAGAAGGCATTGAATGGAGAATTTTTAGCAGGAACATCAATTGAACGTGTCATGCATATGGCAAGTAAACTGACAATTGAAACAGAAAAAACCGAATTCGGATACTGTACTGAATTTATTCTTAAATTGGATGCCAATAAAGTGGCAGTGGATGAATTTGATGAACAAAATGTAATAGACTTTATTGAACCGCTTGGAAACTCGATTGTTGTTGTTAAAGACGACGATATTATTAAAGTCCACATTC
>JAQUYJ010000104.1 GCA_028691905.1 Bacilli bacterium | reverse complement strand
TCTTACCAAACAGGCATCCCATACCATTCATTATGGCTATATTGTTGATAAAACAGCAGTTTTGGAGGAAGTACTGGTGAGCATCTTTAAAGCACCCAAAACATTTACCAGGGAAGATGTCGTTGAAATAAATGCCCACGGTGGGATTTATGTGACAAATAAAATTGTGGAACTGCTGCTCACAAAAGGGGCAAAATTGGCAGAACCGGGGGAATTTACCAAGCGGGCATTTTTGAACGGCCGAATCGATTTGACCCAGGCGGAAGCGGTGATGGATGTAATTGAAGCCAAAACAAAAACAAGCCTGCAATTGGCCAGTCAGGGTTTGTTGGGTGAGACAAGAAAACTGATTGACGGTCTGAAAGCAAAATTACTGTATGCGATAGCTAAAATAGAGGTTAATATTGATTATCCGGAATACGATGCGGAAGAACAAATAACCGAAGATGTCATCAAACCGACAATCAACGAACTGCTGGGTGATTTGGATAATATATTAAAGAATGCGGAGATTGCTCAGATTATGAGTAAAGGGATAAAAACAGCCATTATCGGCAAGCCCAATGTCGGCAAGTCCAGTTTGCTTAATGCCCTGTTACGCGAAGATAAAGCGATAGTTACCAATATAGCCGGCACAACACGGGATGTTGTGGAAGGCGAAGTGAATATTGGGGGAATTGTGCTGAAATTAATCGATACAGCCGGAATCCGGGAAACAAAAGACGTCGTCGAACAAATTGGTGTGCAAAAAACCAAACAGGTTCTACAGGGAGCGGATTTGGTTATTCTTGTGTTTGATTACAGTGAAGAATTGGATGACAATGACTTATTGCTGCTGGAGTTGACAAAGACCAAAAAGCGGGTTATTGTTGTCAACAAACAGGATTTGAACAAAAAAATCGATTTGCAGGGCGTACCTGACTATTTGCTTCTTTCCAGTTTTAAACAGCAGGATATTCATCGCCTTGAAAAGAGAATCAAAGAAGCATGTGAAGTTGATCAGGTCCAGCAGATTGATGCAACCTATATTGGGAACGCAAGACAGCTTGCGCAACTGCGAATCGCAAAATCAGCATTGGAAGATGCGCTTCAGGCTGCTGCGCTCCATCAGCCCATTGACATGATTAATATTGACCTGACAAATTGTTATCATGCCCTGCAGGAAGTTTTGGGCGAAGTAAGTGGCGAAGATATTATTAATGAATTGTTTTCCCGTTTTTGCTTAGGAAAATAACAGCTCATTGAAAAACGAACAAGGGAACTCATAAATAAGATATTTATGAGTTTTAATATAAAAAGGAGGGTAATATGATTGAATTACCGGAAGCAACCGTTTTAGCGAATCAGTTACAGAAGACAGTAGGAAAGAAAATCACCGATTTGATTTTAAACCAGAATCCCCACAAACTGGTCTGGTTTTATGATCAGGGCGCTCATTATGAAGATATCTTAAAAAACCAAACGATAACAGCGGTTATGAGTTATGGGGGACAGGTCGTAATTGTCGTTCCGAAAGGAAAATTGGTCCTGGGTGATGGCATCAATATTCGGTACCAACCGCAAACTCCTCCGTTAAGACATCAGCTGGCACTGGAGTTGGACCACAAAGAACACCTCTACTTCTTTGCCTCCATGTATGGGGGAATCGTTTGTTTTTCCAATCAGGATCCGGAGTATTTGTATTATCAAATAGCAAAGGAAAAGCCCAGTCCACTGTCGGAATCATTTAATTTAAAATATTGGAACACGCTTTTTGAAATAAAGGAAAACCTTAGTTTAAAGGCTTTTTTGGCGACAAACCAGCGTATTCCCGGAATCGGGAATGGCGTTATTCAGGATATACTGTGGCGGGCAAAGCTCCATCCCAAACAAAAAATAGATGAATTGACAGAAAGAGACAAAACAATACTGTTTCAAACCTTAAAAGGGACACTGCAGGAGATGATCAATCAAAAGGGAAGAGCATCAGAAAAAGATATTTACGGGGAAGCAGGGTATTTTAAATTATTCAGTTCGTTTGCCAGCTGTCCTGTCTGCAGTAATCCAATCATAAAAGAAGCTTATCTTGGCGGAAGTATCTATTACTGTCCTTCCTGTCAGAAAGAAAGTAAGAGGAAAAAATCATGATTCGTTTAGAGCAAGTAGATAAAATATACGGGAATGGACCAACCGCCGTTCATGCACTGAAAAAGGTAAATCTGGAAATTGAAGACGGAAAATTTACGGCGATAGTCGGTCGCTCCGGAAGCGGGAAATCGACCCTAATGAATATGATTGGGGGATTGGATGCTCCGACCAACGGTAAAGTATATGCCGATCAGTTGGTTCTGAATGAGTTAAACAATGACCAATTGGCAGAATACCGCAACCAAACTACGGGATTTATTTTCCAGTCCTTTTATTTGGAACCGACCTTTACCGTATTGGAAAATGTTGCGATGCCCCTGACCATTGCCGGAATGGATAAAAAAACGCGGGAAGAAAAAGCAGTTGATGTCTTGAAAAAATTGGGGTTGGAAGACAAAATCAATAAAAAAGCCAATGAATTGAGTGGAGGACAAAAACAGCGTGTTTCCATTGCCCGGGCAATCGTTCACAATCCAAAAATTGTATTGGCGGATGAACCGACTGGAAACCTTGATTCGCAGAGTGGAGCAGAAGTGATGAAATTACTGAAAGAAATCTGCGCCATGGGGAAGAGTGTCGTTTTGGTAACCCATAATTTGGAAGATGCGGCAAATGCCGACCGGATTATTGTTATTAAAGACGGAATTACCTATACAGATGAAGAAACAGTAAAACAATATCAACCATTGATGAAAAAGCGTGGTTCCTATGAAGTTTCTTGATAAAATAAAGATTGCCTTTCATCATATCGTTATCAATCCCAGCCGAAGCATTATTACAATTATAATAATCTTTATTGTGGGAACACTGATTTTATCGATTATGATGATTGCAATCAATTTTTCCAATAACCTGACAGGGATTCAAAAAGCATTTCTCGACCGGAGTATTGCGGAAGTGGACGTCTCCAAAAGTGAAGAAATAGAGGAGAGATACTATCAGTCCCGCAGCCTTTCTTCTGCTGATATTGAAGTGATTTCTGACATTGCTTTACAAAACCAGGCAGTAAGCCATCGCTTAATTGCCTATATTTGGAATGCTTCTGTTGTGTTTGATGCTGCAGCCAATGAAGAAAAAAACAATGCCGGCGAAGTGAATGGGGAGTATGTCGCATTTCGCGCTGTTGACTATACATTCCCTCTGGCAGTGGATCAGGCTTTGCTGGAAGGGCGAATCTGGAGTAAAAGCGATTGTTCCACCAATAATATCTGGGTTACCGATGCTTTTCTGCAACAGCAGCTGGAAGATGGACTCAGCATAACAATTGGGGGCAGTCTGTGGTTTCATACGACTACGGAACGCTGGCTTGAAACAGGAGAAAGCCAAACCCATTTTTATTCACAGGAATTTATTATACAGGGTATTGTCAGCAGTCAGGCGCTGAACAATCCAAAAGTCATAGCTGCCGGCGACTTGTATGGCGTTGATGTCTTTTTTGATCTGCAATTTATCTATGAAAACTGGGAAGATGTAAATGCCGGTGTCCAGATTCAGTTTTTTCCGCCCCAAACAGAATATCCGTTTCAGGAAGTGTATCGGGCAACCAAAAAGCTGGTCGCGGATTTGGAAAAAGCATTTCCCGTTCAGGATAATATTTTCTACACAGTGGAATCCAATTTGATTGAGGGACTTCGCTTGATGCGGGCCATTTCATCGATTATTATTTCGATTGCCGGAGGGTTGTCATTTTTTATTCTTCTTCTTTCGATAGGCAGTGTTTCCAATACAATTATGATTTCAGTTGATAAAAGTAAAAAGTTTTTAGGATTATTAAAAGCCCTGGGTTTAAAAAACAAAGGAGTGGCAGATATCGTGAAAATGGAAGCTTTCATGACAATCGGCTTAGGAATAATGGCTGCTACCCTTGCGTTATGGGCTGCCCTGCCTTTATACAGAACCATTATTGAAAAACTCATCAATGGGCTGTTTGGTTATGGATTGGAAGAAATGGAGTATGTTATTCAAACAATTATTCCATATTATTTACCGTTTGTTGTGATTCTGTTTTTTAC